>JAHEJH010000180.1 GCA_024638905.1 Luminiphilus sp. | reverse complement strand
GTTTATGGCGCCAAGGGTCTGGCCTGGATCAAGGTCAACGACCGCGCGGCGGGCATAGAAGGTTTGCAATCGCCGATTATCAAGTTTATGCCCGACGAGACCGTGCTCGCGATGCTGGATCGGCTCGACGCAGCAAATGGCGATATTCTGTTCTTTGGCGCCGACAAGCGCTCGGTGGTTAATGAGTCTCTGGGCGCATTGCGTCTCAAAGTCGCTGCCGATCTGGGTCAGGTTGCAGAGGGGTGGGCGCCGCTTTGGGTTGTCGACTTCCCCATGTTCGAACGCGATGAACGCGGCGGTATGACCGCCTTGCACCACCCCTTTACGGCGCCGGCCTGTTCGGTGGAGACCTTACAGGCAGAGCCCGAGGCCGCGCTGTCACAGGCCTACGATATGGTGCTGAACGGTAGCGAGATTGGCGGCGGTTCCGTCCGTATTCATGATCAGGCTATGCAGCAGGCCGTGTTTGAGCTTTTAGGTATTGATGAGGCCGAGGCGGAATCCAAGTTCGGGTTCCTGTTGAGCGCGCTGCGCCACGGTGCACCTCCTCATGCGGGCCTCGCTTTTGGTCTGGATCGTCTCGTCATGTTGATGGTGGGTGGGCAATCGATTCGCGACGTCATCGCTTTCCCCAAAACCCAGAGCGCTCAATGCGTCATGACCGAGGCGCCGGGTGAAGTCTCGGAGCAGCAACTGCGGGAGCTGTCGCTGCGCCCTCGCCGCACCGAGCAACCCGCCGCGGACTGATTCACGATGGCGGGCCACAGTAAATGGGCGAACATCAAGCATCGCAAAGCGGCACAAGACGCCAAGCGGGGCAAGCTCTTTACCAAGTTGATTCGGGAGCTGGTGGTGGCCGCGCGGGCAGGCGGCGCTGTTGTTGAAGACAACCCGCGACTCCGCGCGGCGGTAGATAAGGCGCTCGGCGCCAATATGAAGCGGGACACTATCGACAATGCCATCGCGCGTGGCGCGGGCACCGGTGAAGCCGACAACATGGAGGAGCTGACCTACGAGGGTTATGCGCCGGGTGGTGTGGCAGTGCTCGTTGAAGTGATGACGGACAACCGCAATCGCACGGTAGCCGAGGTGCGGCACGCCTTTACCAAGCGCGGCGGTAATCTGGGTACGGACGGGTCGGTAGCCTATCTCTTTTCCCGCACCGGGCTCATCCAGTTTGCCCCGGGGGCAGATGAGGAGGCGGTGATGGAAGCCGCTCTGGAGGCGGGTGCTGACGATATTGTGGCAGCTGAGGATGGTAGCGTCGATGTGATGACGCCGTGGGAGTGCGTCACTGAGGTGCGAGACGCACTGGTTGCCGCAGGGCTCGAGCCCGTTGAGGCCGAGGTCACGATGTTGCCCAGTACTGAAGTCTTGCTGGATGCCGACACTGCATCGAGTGTCATGGGACTGATCGACATGCTCGAGGATCTTGATGACGTCCAGAATGTCTACTCCAACGCAGACATACCGGACGCCGTGCTAGCCACTTTATAATGTTAGTGAGTCCTGACCGGCTCATGATCTTTTCGTCACAATCGTTCACACTACGCACTGGTTTGCGCTGGTTGCCATCATGACTGTCATCCTTGGCATCGACCCCGGCTCCCGAAAAACGGGGTTTGGCGTCATCCGCGTTGAGCGAAATCAAGCCCAATACGTCTCGAGCGGCACTATCCGTCTGCCGGTCAAGGAAGCCCTCGGTCCACGCCTTCGGGTCTTGTTTGAGTCGCTCTCAGAGATCATTGACACCTATCAGCCCACGGTAGCGTCCATTGAAAGCGTTTTTATGGCCAAGAGCGCGGACTCTGCGCTCAAGCTGGGGCATGCCCGGGGCGCGGCGATGGTGGCCTGTGTGACCAACGACCTAGAGGTATTTGAGTACGCAGCGCGACAGATCAAGCAGTCCGTCGTGGGCACGGGTGCAGCCAATAAGCAACAGGTGCAACACATGGTGACCGCACTGCTGGGTTTGTCCGCGGAGCCCGCAGAGGACGCGGCCGATGGCCTTGCCGCAGCGCTGTGTCACTGCAATACGCAGGGCCTGGCCGGCGCATTGTCTGCCAGCCGCTTCAGGGCAGGGCGTTTGAGGTAAAGTGGCGGCATGATTGGTCAAATTCGAGGCACATTGATCGCGCGCCAAGCGCCCGAAATTCTGTTGGATGTCGGGGGTATTGGCTACGAAATTCAGGTGCCCATGACCACGCTTTATCAGTTACCTGAACTCGGCCAACCCGTCACCTTGCTGACACACTTTGTCGTGCGGGAGGACGCGCAACAACTGTTTGGTTTTGCTGAATCCGCCGACAGACGTTTATTCAGGGAGCTGATCAAGGTCAGCGGCGTCGGCCCGCGATTGGCGCTGACACTGCTCTCAGGAATGGATGCGGCCGACTTCGCGCGCTGCTTGCAACGCGATGACGTGGCCGCCCTGGTGGCACTGCCGGGCGTGGGCCGCAAGACGGCAGAGCGCCTGCTGGTGGAGATGCGCGACAAGGCTGGGGATTGGCTCGATGAGCTCTCCCCCGAATCCGCCGCGCGAGCGGAGACCGGCAAGCCGAGTGCCCATGGCAATGACCAGCGTGTGGAAGCCGAGCAGGCACTGGTTGCCCTGGGCTACAAGCTGACGGAAGCCGCGAAGCTGATCGCAGCCGCCGACGCAGCGCCGGAGACCCCCAGCGAAGAGTTGATTAGGCTGGCACTGCGGATTGCCGGAGGGGCGAAAGGATGACAGCAGCGCAAGAGGAAGGGCGGTGGTGATTGAGACTGATCGTCTTGTCGCGGCTGACCCGGGTAACCATCGCGACCCTCGCGAAAATGCCATGGACCGTGCGATCCGACCGCGAAGGCTCGACGACTATATCGGGCAACGTGCAGTGCGGGAGCAAATGGAGATCTTCCTCTCGGCAGCGCGCGGTCGTGGGGAACCGCTCGACCATACCTTGATCTTCGGCCCGCCAGGCCTGGGCAAGACCACACTTGCGAGCATTATTGCAGAGGAGATGGGTGTACAGCTGAAGACCACCAGCGGACCCGTTCTTGAAAAGGCCGGTGACATTGCGGCCCTGATGACGAACCTCGAGCCTGGCGATGTGCTGTTTATTGACGAGATTCATCGCCTGAGTCCTTATGTCGAAGAAATCCTGTACCCCGCTATGGAGGATTACCAGCTCGATATCATGATTGGTGAGGGGCCTGCGGCGCGCTCGATTAAGCTCGACTTACCGCCTTTTACTCTGGTCGGTGCGACGACGCGTGCAGGACTGCTCACATCGCCGCTGCGTGATCGATTCGGCATTGTGCAGAGGCTTGAGTTTTACGATACCGCGGAGCTCACTGAAATTGTGAAACGCTCTGCGGGGATTTTAGAGATTCCCAGCGATGACGAGGGTGCAGTGTCAATTGCCAAGCGTTCCAGAGGCACGCCGCGTATCGCTAACCGCCTGCTGCGACGTGTTCGAGATTATGCAGAGGTAAAGGTCGATGGCGCAGTGACCGGCGGCACGGCCGAGGCGGCACTCGATTTGCTGTCCGTGGACGCCCAGGGTTTTGACCATTTGGATCGCCGGCTGCTGCTCACCATGATCGAGAAGTTCGATGGTGGCCCCGTGGGGGTGGATAGTCTGGCCGCGGCGCTGTCCGAGGAGCGCGGCACGATTGAGGATGTATTGGAGCCGTTTCTGATTCAGCAGGGCTTTATTTTGAGAACGCCGCGCGGTCGGATCGCGACCCGGCATGCTTATGCCCATTTCGGCATCGCTTTTCAGGGATCCGCGGCGGAAACTCTCAGCCTCGATCTGGATGAGTCGTCGTGACAGCGGAATTTTCACTGCCCGTTCGTGTCTATATCGAAGACACCGACGCCGGGGGCATTGTCTATTACGTCAATTACCTCAAGTACCTGGAGCGGGCGCGCACTGAGTTAATGCGAACCTTCGGTCTGGAGCGAGCGGCTGTCTCGGATGCGGGATGGAATTTTGTGGTGTCGGAGGTGTCGCTCTCCTACAAAGAGCCGGCGCGCCTCGATGATCAACTGCGTGCCACCGCGGTGATATCGGCGGTGGGTGGCGCGACGGTTAACTTCCACCAGACCGTAAGCCGAGATGACTCGGTGCTGGTGGCAGGGGATATACAGATCGCCTGCGTCGATCGAGGGACAGGTCGCCCCACGCGGCTGGATGCTGACCTGCGGAAACAACTAGAGGCGACACTAGCCCCCACGGAGAAGGTGACATGACGCAAGAGCTGGGTTTGATGGAGCTCATTGTCGGTGCCAGTGCGCTGGTGCAGGTGGTGATGCTCATACTGGTGCTGGCCTCTCTGTCGTCGTGGTTCCTGATTGTGCAGCGCGTGATGCTGATGCGGCGTGCTGACGATGAGCTACTGGTGTTTGAGGAGCAATTTTGGTCCGGCATCGATCTGGCTCAGCTATACCGTGAGGGCAATCAGGCGGTCGCGGACGGCCAATTGCCCACCGGGGTTGAGAGCTTGTTCCGGGCCGGGTTCAAGGAGTTTTCCCGGCTGTCACAACAAGCCGATATGGATGCCGATGCGATTCTCGAGGGGTCGCGGCGAGCCATGCGCGTGGCACTGATGCGTGAGACGGACCGAATCGAGCAGCATCTCCCCTTTCTGGCCTCGGTGGGTTCCACCAGCCCTTACATCGGACTGCTGGGGACAGTGTGGGGCATCATGCATTCCTTCAGGGGGCTAGCTAATGCAACGCAAGCCACGTTGGCGACGGTGGCGCCGGGCATCTCGGAGGCGTTGATCGCCACGGCAATGGGACTGTTCGCGGCGATTCCCGCCGTATTGGCCTACAACCGCCTTGCGGCTCGCAGCGACGCGCTGCTGAATCGGTATGAGACGTTTCTCGATGAGTTCTCGGGCATTCTGCAGCGCCAGACGTATGCGCTGAAAGCGAATCAATCTCAGAGAGCCTGATCATGCGTCGGCGTCGGATGCTCGCAGAAATCAACGTCGTGCCTTACATCGACGTGATGTTGGTGCTGTTGGTGATTTTCATGGTCACGGCACCCATGCTGATGCAGGGCGTCGAGGTAGACCTGCCCGATGCGGATGCTGCGCCAGTCAAGGATCAAGATGCCGAGCCGTTGATCGTCTCGATCAATGACCGCGGCGAACTTTTTCTGAATCTGGGCGCCAACGAAAAGCAGGCGCTTGAGCTGGCGACGATTCGGCAGCGGGTGGCCGCTGTGCTTAGGCGCACGCCGGACAAGCCGGTGCTGGTGTGGGGCGATCAGAAGGTGGCCTACGGGGACGTCGTGGTGGTTATGACCGCGTTGCAGGAAGCGGGTGCACCCCAAGTAGGTTTGGTGACCGAAAGTCCGGCTGGTAACTGATGTCAGCCGACCGCCTGCTCTTTACGGGTCTGCCAGCCATCCTGACCCTTGCACTGCATGGGGGATTGGTCTTGATGCTGGTGGTGCGCTGGACGGGCCCCAGCGAAGTGATCGCGGCTGCTCCCAGCATTCAGCCGATTCAAGCCAGCCTGATTCAAGCAGAGGCGTTAAAGCCAAAACCCAAGGCGAAGCCAAAACCCAAGCCAAAACCCAAGCCCAAGCCCAAGCCCAAGCCCAAGCCCAAGCCTGAGCCTCAACCCGCGCCAGAGCCGGCTCCAGAGCCAGCGCCAAAGCCCAAACCGGCGGAAGTCGAGCAGCCGGAGCCTGCGCTCGATGCAGAGCAATTGGCGGCGTTGACCCGCACCGAGCTAGATTCTCTTGTCGATGCAGAGATTGCCGCTTCCGGGGCGGGTGAGCCCAGCCTGCGTGACGTGGTGGCAGCCACCATTCAGGCGTCGGTCATCAACCGTTGGACCCGGCCACCCAGTGCCCGCAACGGTATGGTGTCGATATTGTCGATACAATTGGTGCCGACAGGTGAAGTGGTAGGCGTGAGCGTTTTACAGTCCAGCGGCAACACTGCCTTCGACCGCAGCGCCATGACGGCAGTGGAACGGACAGGGCGATTTCCCGAGGTCGCCAAGCTCGATGACCGCACATTTGAGGCTAACTTTCGGCGATTTCAGCTGATATTTAAGCCCGAAGACTTGAGGTATTAAATAGTGTTAGTAAAACGTGGATTCATTCTATTTGCGCTGCTGCTGGCATCGGCCGCCCGCGCAGAGTTGCAGATCGAAATCAATCAGGGTGTAGAGAATCCCACGCCCATCGCGGTGGTGCCGTTTGCGTGGCAAGGGGTCGGTTCGCCGCCTGAAGATGCTGCGCAGATTGTCGATTCGGATCTGGCCCGTAGCGGCCAGTTCTCGCCGGTCAGCCGGCGCGACATGTTGAGCTATCCCACCCATGAATCGGATCTGTTTTTCCGAGATTGGCGCGCCATTTCTGCCGAGTATGTGCTGATCGGTCGGGTCAGCGTGGGGTCACAGGCACGCATTGATTTCCAACTGTTTGATGTCACTCGCCAGGAGCCTGTGGCCGACGGAACTGTAACAGGACCCGTTGCGGAGCTGCGTATGTTGGCGCATCGGGTATCCGATTCGGTTTATGAAACCTTGACCGGTATCCCCGGTGCTTTTGCCACGCGACTGCTTTACGTCTCGGTGACCCGCAATCCGGACGGCAAGGATTTTTATCGCCTTACCCTCGCGGATGCTGATGGGCGCCGGCCCATCGTCCTGCTGGAAGGCCGTGATCCTATTTTGTCTCCGGCGTGGTCTCCTGACGGCACTGAGGTGGCCTATGTGTCCTTTGAGACGACACGCCCCGCTATTTACCGACAGAATTTGCGCACCGGTGAGCGTGAACAACTGACGAATTTCAAAGGTCTGAACAATTCGCCTGCGTGGTCCCCGGATGGCAACAATATGGCATTGGTGTTATCTAAGGACGGCAATCCGGATATCTACCTGTTGAATCTGAAGAGTCGCGCCTTGACGCGCTTAACCCGCCACTTTGCGATCGATACCGAACCGACCTGGATGCCCGATGGCAAATCATTGTTGTTTACGTCAGACCGGGGCGGACGACCGCAAATCTATCGCTACGACCTGCGTACCCAAAAAATGGAGCGAGTCACATTTGAGGGGCCTTACAACGCCCGGGCGCGGGTTGCGCAGGATGGGCGCAATGTCGCGTTGGTCCATCAGCGAAATGGTCGATACCACATCGCGGTGTTTGATTTGGTGACCGACAGGCTAACGGTGCTGACTGAAACGAGTCTCGATGAGAGCCCCAGTATTGCGCCTAACGGCTCGATCGTGCTCTATGCCACCAAACGCGGTGAAGACAGCATTCTCGGCGCGGTGGCGGTCGACGGTGGTGTCCGATTCAGCCTGCCAGCCCGACAGGGTAGCGTTCAGGAGCCCGCTTGGTCGCCTTACGTGACGCCCTAAGCTTCCGGTCTTTGTTGGATTTCTGACGAGGGGATATTTTTAGAAGTGGACTATTGTTGGTTTTTGTTAATTGGACTGTTCGTTAGGTGCAATATTTCTGGCCTTCAACGCGAGAAAAACGCACACTTATGCGCTACATTAGGCAGGTTTTAGGTTCCAGTGACTGGGGAAGGACAAACATTATGAAAAATGTAACGCTGAGTGCGAAGTGGTTGAGTGTGGTTTTCGCCGCGCTGTTTCTGGCGGCATGTTCCAGTAACGAGACCAAAGAGGCGGAAGCTGCGGCTTCAGCAGCGGCTGAGCAGGCCGCTCAAGAGGCTGCCGCACGCGAGGCGGAGCAACAGGCGCAGGCCGCTGCTCAAGAGGCACGTGAGGAAGCGGCTGCCGATGTGGGCACGGTTTTCTACTTTGATTTCGATAGCTCTTCACTGACCGACGAAGCCCGCGGACAGGTGGATGCCCACATTGCCGCACTGCTAGGTAACAATGACAGCGTCCGACTCGAAGGTCATACCGATGAACGTGGCACACGTGAGTACAACCTTGCTTTGGGTGAGCGACGTGCCAATGCTGTCCGCGATTACATGGTCGCCAACGGTGTGCCCAGCTACCGCATCGAGACCATCAGTTACGGTGAGGAAAACCCGGTTGCTTACGGCTCTGGTGAGTCCAATTGGCAACAGAATCGCCGGGTAGAGCTCAAATAACTGAGGACTTCACTTTGACAGTGTTACCCATCAAGCCGGCGTCATTCGCCGGCTTTTTGTTACTAGGCGCCGTATCAAACGTTGCGCC
>JAHEJH010000177.1 GCA_024638905.1 Luminiphilus sp. | reverse complement strand
TCGGCGCCAAAGAACAGAATATCGCCATTTGCTGCGTCGAGCCGATCCAGCATCGCGAGCACGGTCTCGTCGGGCATAAACTTGATAATCGGCGATTGCAAACCTTCTATGCCCGCCGCGTGGTCGTTGACCTTGATCCAGGCCAGACCCTTGGCGCCATAAACGCCTACGTAGTCGGTGTAGTCATCGATTTCCTTCCGCGACAGCGACGCGCCCCCCGGCACCTTGAGCGCGGCCACCCGGCCGCCCGCATCATTAGCGGGGCCACTGAACACTTTAAACTCGACCCCCGCCATCAGGTCATCGATTGATACCAATTCCCAGGTAATCCGAAGGTCGGGTTTATCGGAGCCATAACGTTCCATGGCATCTGCCCAGGTCATGCGCGGAAACGCGCCCAGCTCCACCTGAAGCTGCTCTTGGAACAGGCTGCGCACCATACCCTCGGTAATCGACATCACCTCTTCGGCATTAAGAAAAGCGGTTTCGATGTCAATCTGGGTAAATTCAGGCTGTCGGTCCGCCCGAAGATCTTCGTCCCGGAAGCACCGTGCGATTTGGTAGTAGCGATCAAAACCAGAGACCATCAGTAACTGCTTGAAGAGCTGGGGAGACTGGGGCAACGCAAAGAACGCGCCGGGCTGTGTTCTACTGGGAACCAGATAATCCCGCGCACCCTCGGGGGTTGCCCGCGTCAGTATCGGGGTTTCGATATCTAAAAAACCCTGCTCGTCTAGGTAGCGCCGGATGCTCGAGGTGATTTTCGCCCGGGCAATCAGATTCTGCTGCATCTCCGGCCGACGCAGATCCATAAAGCGGTAACGCAGACGCACGTCCTCACCCACGGAGTGGTGCTCATCGAGCGGAAAGGGTGGTGTCTGGGCAGCATTGAGAATCTCCAGAGTTTTACCCAGCACTTCTATCTTCCCCGAGGCCATATTCGGATTCACCGTCTCGGCCGTGCGGGCGCGCACGCGTCCGGTGATAGACAGCACGTACTCACTGCGCACGCTGTCGGCGCGCTGAAAGTGCTCCTCAGTGTCAGGATCAAATACCACCTGCACAACGCCTTCCCGGTCGCGCATGTCGAGGAAAATCACGCCGCCATGATCCCGGCGGCGATCTACCCAGCCACACAGGGTCACCGTCTGATCGATCAAATTCTCATCGATCAGGCCGCAGTAGTGGGTTCTCATCGCTGTTTCCATGGTGTGGTTTCCCGCCGTTAGCTGGCTTTGGAGGTGTCGGTCTTGGCAGTGGCCGCCGGTTTCGACTCGGTTTTTTTGGTGTTCTCACCCGAGGCGCCGCCAGATTCCGTTTTAGCGGCCGGCTTATCTGCGGTGTCGCTGCGCTCGCCCGCAATGTTTTTCTTGTCGCCAGTTTTGAAGTCGGTCTCATACCAACCGCCACCAGACAAGCGAAAGGCGGGGGCACTCACCTGCTTCTTCAGAGCGGCTTTCCCGCACTCGGGACAGTCAGTCAAAGGCGCGTCGGCCAATTTTTGGATGGCCTCCAGCGAATGTCCGCATTCCTGACAACAATATTCGTAAATGGGCATAGTGCTCTCCCCGTGCAAAGTGTGATTTAAACCGGCTCTGCCTGAGGTTATGGGTCTTCATATAAGGGCGCGGAGCGTACCGTAAACCCTGAATCAGTGAAAGATACGCAGAGCGTGAACATTCAGCTCCCTGCCGTCATAGCGATCAGAAAAGGCTGACGCCGCCGGGTCACACAGGTTGCGATCGCAGATCAGTTGGCGAAGCCCTTCATTTTTTTCAGTGCGCGAATCCTGACACCGGTGCTCGCAGGTTTAGCCTTGAACCAGATTTCCTCCTTGGTGAACGGATTGATGCCTCGTCGGGCTTTAATCGCGGGCCGTCGGACGGTGGTGACTTTCATCAACCCCGGCAAGGTGAACTGGCCATAGCCTCGCTCACAAATACTCGCTTCGATGAGCCGCTCCAAAGAGCCCCATACTTTTTTGACCTCCGACTTGGTGACTCCGCTGTCTTCAGCCAGCGCTTCAAACATCTGTGATTTAGAGAGCTTGGTTTTGACCGGTTTCATTTTTTTGGCTTCAACCGCTTTTTCCAGTTGCTTGCCGGCTCGCTTCTTTCCCATTGGCCCGCCTCACGCAATAACACTAATCAGGGCGGCATCGCCCAGCCTGCTACTGGTCCGATTCAACAACAGGCGCCTGCCACCGACAAGCCCGTCACCACTATTCGTCGGCATATGATCAGCTGGTTCATCGCCGCCAACGCTGCGGCAACATCACCACGATTCACACCGCCACAACTGTACGGCCTGCATCCGCCCCCTTTAGAATGACCTTTACCGATGTGGAGTGTGTTATGCGAGCCAGTGAGTTCCTGCTGTCGACCCTGAAAGAGACCCCCTCAGACGCTGAGGTCGCAAGTCATCAGCTCATGCTGCGAGCGGGATTGATCCGCCGGGTCGCTGCCGGCATCTATAACTGGATGCCGCTGGGACTCCGCGTGCTGCGCAAAGTTGAGCAAGTTGTCCGGGAAGAAATGGAGCGCGCCGGCGCGCTGGAGCTGAGTATGCCGGTGGTTCAGCCGGGGGAGTTGTGGGAAGAATCTGGCCGCTGGGATCTCTACGGACCCGAGCTGTGTCGACTGGAGGACCGTCACCAGCGCCCGTTCTGCCTCGGGCCCACCCACGAAGAGATCATCACCCAGATCGCCAAAAGCGAGATCAAGAGCTATAAACAGCTACCGATCAACCTGTTCCAGATCCAAACTAAGTTTCGTGATGAAATCCGACCGCGCTTTGGCGTGATGCGCTCAAGGGAGTTCATCATGAAGGACGCCTACTCCTTTCACATTGATCAGGCGTCGCAGGAACAGACTTACTGGCGCATGCATGAAGCCTATACCGCCATCTTCACCCGGCTGGGTCTTGATTTCCGGGCGGTGGAAGCCGACACGGGTGCAATCGGCGGGGCACATTCCCACGAGTTCCATGTGCTGGCAGAAAGCGGCGAAGACGCCATTGCCTTCTCGACCGGCAGCGACTACGCGGCCAACGTGGAGCTGGCGCCTGCGCTGCCGGGGGTTGCTGCCGAGCAGCCTGAGACACCGGCTTTGGAGAAATTCGCAACGCCCGGCATGACCACGATTGATGCTCTCGCCGAGCAGCTAGGTATCCCGGCTGAGCAATCGATCAAAACATTGCTCGCCAAAGATGAGCAGGGCGAACTGGTGGCGCTGGTGGTTCGCGGTGACCATCGACTGAATGCGATCAAGGCCGCCAAATTGCCGGGCATGACGTCGCCACTGGTGATGGCGGAACCCGACGAAGTAAAGGCCTGTTTGGGCGCCGGGTTTGGCTCGCTGGGCCCTGTGGGTGCCCCCGTCAGAGTCGTGGTGGATCACACCGCGGCGCAGATGCCCAGTTTCGTTTGCGGCGCCAATGAAGACGGCTACCACGTCAAGGGGGCCACCTGGCGCCGGGATGTCCCAAATGCTGAATTCGCCGATATTCGCGAGATCGTGAGCGGCGATCCCAGCCCCTGCGGCGAGGGCACCCTCGAGATTCGCCGCGGTATTGAGGTCGGCCATATCTTCCAGTTGGGCACGAAGTACTCTGAGTCAATGAA
This sequence comes from Luminiphilus sp., assembly GCA_024638905.1. Taxonomy (GTDB): domain Bacteria; phylum Pseudomonadota; class Gammaproteobacteria; order Pseudomonadales; family Halieaceae; genus Luminiphilus. The sequence continues at coordinate 4,554 of JAHEJH010000177.1, read as the reverse complement.
TGCCTCTGTGCTTGATGAGCAGGGTCGCAACCAGCCGATGGTCATGGGTTGTTACGGCATTGGTATTACGCGCATCGTCGCGGCCGCCATTGAGCAAAATCATGACGACAACGGCATCATTTGGCCCGCCGCCATGGCGCCTTTCGACGTAGCCATCGTCCCGCTGGGCATGGATAAGTCGGATGCCGTGCGCGAGGCCACCGAGCAGCTCTACGCCGCCTGCGCTGATGCGGGCCTCACCGCTTTTCTCGACGACCGATCGGAGCGGCCAGGAGTCAAGTTCGCAGAGATGGAGCTTCTGGGCATGCCGCTGAGGGTCACCGTGGGAGAACGATCGCTGGCCGAGGGCCATCTCGAACTCACCCAGCGACGCAGCGGCGAGACCGAGATGGTGGCACCCACAGACGTCATCGGACGTCTCAAGCAGTTACTTTCTGACGGCTGATCAATTTGCGCCACACAAAGCTTGGGATTCTTCTTGCGTTACTCCTGCTGACTGCTCCGGAACTCAGCGCCGAATCAGCAGGGGACCGGGCCGCGCTCAGCGCTTATCTGAACCGTGCTTTGTCTGCGGAGGACGGCTTTGAAGATCGATACGCCGCTGAGGTCTGGCTAGTGGATATGCAGCAGCGGCTCGCCCGATTTCTCGCAGACCCCGCAGAGCGCCTCGACCTGTTAACGCGGGTTCACCAGCAGGCGAGTGAGCTCAACTTACCACCCGAGTTAGTGTTGTCAGTGATCGAGGTGGAGAGCGCCTTCAACCGCTATGCGATCTCTCGCGTGGGTGCACAGGGCCTGATGCAGGTCATGCCATTCTGGAAAGACGAGATCGGGCGAAGCGACGATAACCTGACCGACACCCCGACCAACCTCCGTTATGGTTGTCATATTCTCCGCTTCTATCTGGATCGAGAAGATCAGAACCTTCGCCATGCACTGGCCGCCTACAACGGTTCCAGCGGGAGCCTGCGCTACCCCAATAAGGTGCGTGCAGCCTGGGAAAGCCACTGGCGCACCGCACCTCTCGACTGGTGAGGCTGTGCCCACGCGGTTAAACTCGCCACCTCGACAGAGAATCCCCAGATGCATTCGAACGCTGACACACTGCTGGCCCAACATCCCGACATCGAGACGATAGAGGCCCTCATCACGGACTGTAATGGTGCAGCCCGCGGTAAATGGTTGCCGATTGAAAAGCTGCCCGCGCTCCTCTCAGATGGCATCAAACTCCCCAAGTCAGCCGTGGCACAGGACGCATGGGGTCGCGACGTGCCGCGGATTGCACTCGACAACGGGGATCTCGATGGGTGGTGTCGGGCGGTGCCGGCATCTCTGGTCCCGGTATTGACTGCCACCGGCGTGGATCGCGCGCAGCTGGTACTGACCATGTTCAAGGACGACAGCACACCTCTTCTTTCTGATCCGCGGCAGGTACTGGCGCAGATAGTTGATAAGCTCGGAAAAAAAGGTTTCGTGCCCAGAGTCGCCATTGAGCTGGAGTTCAACCTATTCAAGCGCCCAGATGAAAACCAGACATTGCGAGACGCGCTGCCTGCTGAGAGCGAAACCGGCGGCAATCTTTACGGGCTCAGTTCTCTCGATGAGCATGCGGCGTTGTTTGAAGCGCTGAAAGCGAGTTTTGCAGTACAGGGACTGCCCTACGAAGGCGTGTTAAAGGAAGCGGCACCCGCCCAATACGAAATTAATGTTGCCTACTCCGACGACGCGGTCGCCTATTGCGACCAAATCATTCGCATGCAGCGATGTATTCGCGCCGTCGCAGAGCGATTCGATTCACTGGCGAGCTTTATGCCAAAGCCCATGGAGAATCAGGCTGGCAACGGCATGCATGCGCACTGCAGCCTGCTCGACAGCTCAGGCCTGAATGTTTTTGATAGCGGCGATGTCGAGGGCACCCCTCTGCTGCGCCAAGCGGTCGCCGGATGCCTCGAACTCATGTCCGACACACATCTGATTTTCGCACCCAGTTACAACGCCTACCGTCGATTTCAAGCCGGGAATCACGCGCCGACGCAACCCAACTGGGGCTACGACAACCGCACCACCGCATTAAGAATCCCCGCCAGTCCCAGTCCGGCTACCCGCATTGAGCATCGCGTCGCCGGGGCAGACAGCAACCCCTACCTGGCAGTGGCTGCGCTACTTGCAGGAATCTACTTGGGCATTGACCGACAGTGTGAGGCCCCCGCTCCGATCGGCGGCAATGCTTGGGTTGAGGACACGGACAACGTTTGCCTGCCTGGTCATATGGCGGAGGCCATCGCGCGATTTTCTGAATCTGCCAATGTACGCGAGACGCTCTCTGCGGAATTCCAATTCGCCTTCAGTGAGGTCAAAAAGCAGGAGCTGGCCGAGTTTGAGCGCCGCGTGACCGATTTTGAATTGGAAACCTACCTCTCCGCCTGAATACCCCGTTACCCCACAACCTCTATGGAGCACGCTATGACGACTGTTTTGGATTTTTCTGCCCCCCGGGCGAATGGTGAAGACACCGCGCTCAGTGAATTTGGCGGCAAGGTATTACTGATCGTGAATACCGCCTCCAAGTGCGGGTTTACCCCGCAATATGAAGGGCTGGAGTCGCTGCAAAAGTCTTATGGCGACCGCGGCTTTTCGGTACTGGCTTTTCCCTGCAATCAGTTTGGCGGCCAGGAGCCCGGCAATGAGGAAGAAATTCAGTCCTTCTGCGACCTGAACTACCAGACCAGCTTCCCGCTGTTCACCAAGATTGAGGTCAATGGCGCGGCCAGCCACCCGCTATTCACTCATCTGAAAGAGCAGGCGCCCGGCGTGCTGGGCAGCAAGCGCATCAAATGGAACTTCACAAAGTTTTTGATCAACCAGCAAGGTGAGGTGGTCAAGCGCTACGCACCGTCGACCAAGCCCGAGGCCATCGCGAGCGACATCGAAGCACTGCTCTGACGCGGCTCAGTGCTCTCGCGTCTCCCGAAATCGGATGTCGGGCCACCTCTCCTCCATCAGTGAGAGATTGACGCGAGTCGGCGCCAAATAGGTGAGATAACCACCGCCGTCTTCCGACAAGTGCTCCGCCGCTTTCTTGCGGAACTCTTCCAGCTTGCGCTCGTCCTCGGCCTCTATCCAGCGAGCCGTGTAGATGTTGACCGGCTCGTAGAGCGCCTCGACCTTATATTCGTCTGCCAAACGATAAGCCACCACGTCGAACTGCAACTGACCGACCGCACCCACAATGAGATCACTGTTGTTCAGTGGCGAAAACACCTGCGTCGAGCCTTCCTCGGATAATTGTTGCAAGCCTTTTTGCAGCGCTTTGGTCTTCATCGGATCTGCCAGACGAATACGACGGAATAACTCGGGCGCAAAATGGGGGATGCCGGCAAAACGCAGTGCCTCCCCAGTGGTAAAGGTATCGCCGATCTGAATCGTGCCGTGGTTGTGCAAGCCAATAATGTCCCCCGCGACCGCGGACTCCACCAGTGTGCGATCCCCCGCGCGGAAGGTCACTGCGTCTGCAATGCGGACATCCTTGTCGATGCGCACATGACGCATTTTCATGCCCTTGTCATAGCGGCCTGAACAAATCCGCATAAACGCAATACGATCCCGGTGTTTGGGGTCCATATTGGCCTGAATCTTGAAAACAAAGCCGGTGAAGTCCGGCTGGGATGCCTCAATCAGTCGCTCTGATGAGATTCTGGGCTGAGGGGAAGGCGCCCACTCGACAAAGTCATTGAGCATCTCCCTAACACCAAAGTTTCCCAGTGCCGTCCCGAAAAAGACCGGTGTCAGCTGACCGGCCAGAAAAGCCTCAGGAGAGAACTCGTGAGAGGCGCCGCGGACCAGCTCGATCTCCTCGACAAAATTATCGTAGTCCTCCGCCAGCAAGGCTCTGGCCTCATCGGAATCGAGACCCGCAATCAGATCTTCCTCTGCCAGCGCACTGCCGTCACCGGGTTGGTATCGATGAATCGTATCGGTGTAAAGGTTGTAAACGCCGCTGAAATCGCGGCCCATGCCGATGGGCCAGTTGATGGGTGCGCCGGCAATGCCCAGCACTTCTTCAACCTCGTCCACCAGCTCGATGGGGTCACGGATGTCACGGTCGAGTTTGTTGACGAAGGTGATGATGGGCGTGTCACGAAGGCGGCAGACATTCATCAGTTTGATGGTACGGTCCTCGACGCCCTTGGCGCCGTCGATCACCATGAGCGCGGAGTCGACCGCCGTCAGGGTCCGATAGGTGTCCTCCGAAAAGTCCTCGTGGCCCGGTGTATCCAATAAGTTCACCCAGCGCTCTTTGTAGGGGAACTGCATCACCGAGGACGTGACAGAAATACCGCGCTCCTGCTCCAGCGCCATCCAGTCCGAGGTCGCATGTGGCCCGCGCTTACCCTTCACGGAGCCGGCTACCTGAATTGCCTGACCGAGTAGCAGCAGCTTCTCAGTCATAGTCGTCTTACCCGCGTCGGGGTGAGAAATAATGGCAAAGGTGCGGCGCGCGTCGATGTCGCGCTGTAGTTCAGACATGGTGGCTCCTCGGGGGAGGCGCGATTA
>JAHEJH010000162.1 GCA_024638905.1 Luminiphilus sp. | reverse complement strand
CTGGAAATATCATTACCGCCACTGGCCCCGACGGCGCTGAGCGCAAAGCCTATGAGGCCATCGACGTCTTGATCGAGGATGGCAAAATCAGGCTCCTGAACGTCGCCTCTCAAACTATGCCCGAATAATGACTGACGGCTTGACCTCAAGCACAACTGACGTACATTGACAGACGTTCCCGCCGAGCAGGCGGGCCGCGAAGAACCATAATAAGGAGGTGCATCCATGATCACCATACTCAAGAAATCAGGGCTGCTGTGCGTGATGTTGCTGGCTACTTTTGCGCAATCGGTCGTGGCGGAAGATCTTCGTATTATTGGCGAGGATAAAAGCTTTGTCGCGACCCTGCCTTCCGGTGAGACCATCACCATTACCCGTCAGATGACGGATTGCGCCAAGAACAAAGGCTGGTTGCAGCCGCTGGTCCCCGAGCCGGGCATCGTGCCGGTGACAGAAATCGAAGTGTTGAACGCCATCAGCGATCCCGGCACGATCCTGGTCGATATGCGCACCGAGGAATGGTTCCTCGACGCTACGATTCCCGGTTCCGTCAACATTCCCTATACCGAAGTGGCCATGCGTATGGACGAGCTTGGGTGTAGCAAGAGTGACGCGGGTTGGGACTGCAGCAACGCATCGAACGTGGTCGGCTTTTGTAATGGCCCGGTCTGCCCTCAGAGTCCCACCGCAATGAAGGCGATGATTCGCGATGGCTTCCCCGCTGAGAAAATCCACTACTATCGTGGAGGAATGCTCGACTGGGACGCGCTGGGGCTGACCACTGTGGAGGGTGACTTCGCTTTCTGATTGAACCTGCCGCGCTCCCGTTATTGATGAAATCCGAGGGGCGTCACCCGGCGCCTGGATGAGCGGGAGAGCGGTTTGCTGGCAACGTTAGACTGGTGGGTGATCGGCACCTATTTGTTGCTTTTGCTCGCGCTAAGCGGGTTTCTCTCGAGGCGCCAGCAGTCAGGCGCCGATTACTTCGTGGCTGGCCGCAGCGAGCGGCCTTTCAGTATCGCGCTGTCAGTGCTCGCCACCCAATGTTCTACTAACAGTATTCTCGGTGCCCCGGCTTTTGTTGCCTTCGCAGCCGGAGGTGGGTTGGTTTGGTTGCAGTATGAGCTGGCGGTCCCGCTGGCGATGATCTTCACCATGATATTTGTGATCCCCATGTTCCAGCGGCTTCAGCTGGTGTCGGTCTATGAATATCTGGAGCGACGCTTTGATCTGAAAACCCGACTGTTGTTAAGCGGCGTGTTTCAGGTACTGAGATTACTGGCGGCGGCCGTCACGATTTATGGCGTCTCGGCGATGATTGATCTCATCACCGGTATCGGTTTTTTGGCTTCTGTGCTGATATTCGGCGCTTTTACGGTGCTGTATGACGTGCTTGGCGGCATCCGGGCGGTGATCTGGAGCGACGTATTGCAAATGTCGGTGCTGGTGAGTGTGCTGGGGTACTTGCTCTGGCTGCTCGCAGGGGATGCTGGCGGCCTCAATGCCATGTTGGGTAGTGTCTCGGGAGACAGGCTGGCGGCGCTGGACTTTGGTCATCACGGTCTGGGAGACGGTCACGACTTCGCCTTCTGGCCAATGCTGATCGGCGGCTTTTTTCTCTACGTCTCCTATTACGGCTGTGATCAAAGTCAGGTGCAGAGGCAGCTCTGCGCCAAAAACCAAAGAGATGGTCAGACGGTCCTGCTACTGAATGGTTTGCTGCGCTTTCCGCTGGTACTGCTCTACTGCCTGATAGGGGTCGGTATAGCGGTCTACGCGGATACCCATACCGAATTTGTGACCTTGCTGCCTGACACTGACGGCCAGCCCAACTACAACATGGCCTTGCCGCTGCTGTTCCTCACGGAGTTGCCCGACGGCTTAAAGGGGATAGCCATCGTGGGGGTACTGGCAGCCGCGATGTCGTCGCTGGATTCGGTGATCAACAGCCTGTCCGCGGTGACAATGGAGGATTTCATCAAGCGCTGCGGCTGGGTATCAATCGGCACCGACCGCGTCGACATACTGTGGAGCAAGGCGCTCACGGGGGCGTGGGGCGTGTTGGCTGTCGTGCTCGCTTTTTGGGTTGATGATATTGCCAGTACGGTATTGGTGGCGGTTAATAAATTGGGATCTTTGATCAACGGTCCCCTGCTGGCGGTTTTTGTGATGGGCTTGCTGACGCAAAGCGTGACGGGGCGGGGCGCCAGGGTGGGCTTTGCAGCAGGATTTATCAGTAATCTTCTGCTGTGGCTGGGTGCGCCAAACGTGTCTTGGTTGTGGTGGAACGTCAGCGGGTTTTTGGTCGCGGTCGCTATCGGAGTGCTCAGCAGTCGGCGCGGAGCGGGGTGGGTCGCCGCCTCCGATACTATCTGGACGCCAGCATTTTTCGTTGGTCAGGGCTTTGAGCGCACCTGGTTGCTGGGTTACCTCACGCTCGCGGGTGCGACGTGCGGATTTTTGCTGGTGTTGGCTGTGTTTGGCCTGCGGTGACGGTTCGCCGCGGCAGAGAGGAAAAAAGGCCAGAGCGCAGGCTCTGACCCTTGCGCTATGTCAGCCGCCCATGTTGCCAAAGACCGCCATATCGACTGTCACGATATTTTGCTCAATGGTTCGGATGTCACGGACTTCCTTGATGAACTTCTGGAAGTCCTTGTCTGCGCGATTGGCATTCATCTGCGCCATGACTGCTCCAACACTCTTGCCGGTTACTGAGACAACATGCGTAGTATCGCCGACTCCACCCGCTGGCATGGCAAATAGCATGGTGTCTGTTTCACCAATATCAGTACTGCCCATCATCTTTTGGAAAGCTGAGGCGTATTTTGCAGGGTCTGAAACTGAAGCAAAGACGTAGAGGCTTGCCGTGCCTGGACCAAATCCAATCTGGTTTTTCATCGAACCGAGGCCGGTGGATTCGAACATTGAAGAGGTCACCACCTCCACAGCGCCGCTGACCTCACGCTGAAAGGTTGCAGCATCCTCTGATTGAGCGTTGATAGCGAATGCGGCATCCATTGCCTCATAGGACGGATAAACAACAGAAACAATGTGAGAAATAGGGCTTTCTCCTCCAGCGACGACCTGCCTCAAAATGGCAACGCCGGGATTTTGCTCGCCTGTGGGTGAGCTCCAGTATTTGCCCATAGCCCCAGCAAACGCTGCAGGGTCAGAGACATCCAGCCCATAAACCATACCTACGGGTGCTGACGGTGCCGCGTGATCGTCGGCGTGGACGAATGTGGCGCCGAGGACCAGCGCCATGGACGCCAACATGCTGATTAACGTTTTCATAATGTTCCCCTTTATTGTGATGAAAAGTTGTTCAGAAATAAGGGCCGCTTTGTGCAACAGCGGCCAGCAGGTGTTTTTTTCAGGGTCTGTTCATCACCTGGGATTGATATACCCGGCCGGAGTCACAGGCCACAATGTCGCCGTAGAGTGCATTCCAGGCGGTGGTCAATCCTTCGTTCCACCAAACGTTGGTGAAGTTGGCGTAGGCAGATAGCGAAGGATACCCCGTGATCCACTTGAAGCTGATCCCATTCTCAAGACCAGCAGGCGCCCCGGCGCGAGGCCAGAGTTGCACTGCGCCGAGGTCTGCGCCCGTGAGTCCCCGGGCAGACATCTCTTCGGCGAAGGCGATATTGGCCACTAGCAGATCCGCATCACCCTTGCCCTCTTTATAAAAGCAGTCAGAAAACTCGGTGACGTGATTGCCCAGCGTCCAGTCTTCCGCGGGAAAGACGTCCCAGGCGCCCCACTCGCTGTGCGAGCACTGCTCAAGGAATTTATTCGCTTCGACATACAGTTCGGCGCCGTGCTCCGCGCGCTTGTCCATGTCAGCGCCGTAGTCGGCGTAGTTCTCCCAATAACCCAGCCACGTAAACTCGGTGGGGTATTGGCCATCGGAAAACTCGGGCCACATCAGTTGGCCAACGTGGTTTTGAAATGCGTCGTGCTCTTCGCCCCAAGCGTTGACTAGCGCAGCATGCTTCATAGACAGCTCGTAACCGTTGACACCGTCCTTGAAGCTGCAGCCATAAATTTCGACCGGGTTACCCATGCTCCATTCAGGGTTGCCGGCAGCGTGATTGTCGGCGAGTGCCACTGGTGCGGCGACAATACAAGCCATACCGAGTAAAGATGGAATGTTCATAGATGTCTCTCCTTCTGAGAAACGGGGGACGCCGCGGTCAGAGTGAGCCTAGCGACGTCCCTCGACAGGTAATGAATGAAATCAGGGGCGGTGTAGTACCGTCTCTGTGTTGAGCTGCTCGCCGGTACAGTCCGCGTAGTTTTGGTAGTACTCACGCAGGCCTCTCCAGCCGCCTTGTGCTTCCATGGCTCGTCTGCCCATGAAGGATTCCAGATCAGGATAGATGGCTAAATGGGCAAAATCCCCCGGCGCATCAGCGGCGCCCGTGTGAGGGAACATGAGTGCCCAGCCGATCAAACCACTGGGATCCTCACTGATCTCTGCCACATACTCGGCGTGCTTCTGCGACAGTTGTTCAAATCCGACCTTGGCCGTACACCAATTCCAGGCAACGTAGCGCTCATCATCGTTTTCCAGCGCTTCTGTATCGGCATACAGCACCTGGCCATGCGCCTGCTTCACATGACAGACCGCCAAAGACTGCCAGCGCTCGTTCAGCGCCATGCCGTCATCCGAGGTCAGCCACAGATCCCATGATTTACCCCAGGGCTCGTAGTCGCTGGCCAGAAACTCCACAAAGTCGTAAGGCCATGGGCGTTGCATGTTTTGATGCGAGAACAAAGGAAATTGACGAACAAACACGGGCTCAACGTCATACTTTTCCGCCCAGTCAAAGTAGTCTTCGACCATGGCGTGGTAGTCGTCGAGCGTGACGCCGGGATTTAACTTGCACAAGTTGGCCTGCACATTAAAAGGTTGAGATACCGCCATGCCATTGAGCATGTGATCGTCCGCCAAAGTGGCGGGTGAGGCGAAAATCCCCAAAAGCATGGCGCTCAGCCATGCGGGTTTTAAAACGTTCATTATTTATCCCCAGGTGGTTAGTTGTCTTGCTTTTCCCCATCGCAAATGGGTACTCGCATCCTCTGACGCTATCAAAAATGACAGTTATGCAGTTGAATCTTTTGTGACGCCTAGCGCTCCATAAATGCAACGGTCAGATGCCACTGTTACAGATTCGGGCGTTTATCTGGTCTCACCAGCCAGTAGAAGACGCCGCCGCTGGCGACGATGGCGGCAGAAATCAGCGCCTCGACCGGGCGCTGCAGGACCACATACGTCAGGGTCCAGCCGGTGATGCCCAAGAAAATCAGCGGTGTGATGGGGTAAAACGTGACGCGAAAGGGGCGGGGCAACTGGGGTTGTCGCAAGCGGAGAATGAACAAGCCGAGTACAGTGGCGAAGGTGTTGAGCGCCATTGTGGCGCCTGAAAACACCAGAATTTGCTCGAAGGACGCCGTCCACAGAAAGGCCAGTGCCGTGCCCGACTGGAGCAGGATGGCGGTGACCGGAATGCCATCGCGATTCTCTCGGGCCAGCGGTGCAAACCGCGGGTAATCCTGCCCGATGCGATGCAACACCCGTGGACCCGCCAAAATCATGGCGCTGATGGTGGAAATGAGCAGCATAGCGAGCAGGAGCCCCATGAATGTGCCCAGCTTCGGGCCAAACGCAAACTCGGCCGCGATCACCCCAACCTCTACTTTACCCACCATGGCATCCATGGGGGCAACCGATAGAAAGACGAAGTTCAGCAGGCAATACAGTGCCGCCACGACGGCTGTGCTGATGCTCAGCACCCTCGGTAGGCTCCGCTGCGGGGCCGCGAGTTCACCGCTGATATAGGTAGCGGCGTTCCAGCCTGAGTAGGCGTAGTTCACATAAATCAGCGACACAGCAAAGGCGCCGCTGCCCAGCAAGGTCGTGGCCTCACTGTCCCATATAAAGCGGGTTTGCTGCTCGGCAGGACTGAGGCTGAGCGCAGCCATTGAGAACAGTACGATGAGCAGCAACTTGAGTAACGTAAAGCCAGTTTGTGTGCCCCCACTGTGACGGTGGTTGCTGCAGTGGGCCGCCGTGAGCGCGGCGATCGCGATGGTAGCAAGCCACAGCGGATCTACGCCCAGACCGCTTGAGTTGAGGTAGCTGCCAAAGGTCAGGCCGGCCAATGCGGTGGGGGCGGCGAACCCCACCGTCGCGGATACCCAGCCGGAGATAAACCCTGCGCAGGGATGGTAGATCTCCGTTAAAAAATGATACTCACCCCCTGAGCGAGGCAGGGCGGCACCCAGCTCGGCATAGCTCAGTGCGCCGCAGAGTGCTGAGACCCCGCCAACCAGCCACAGCATCATGATCACCGGCGCGGATTGAATGTCGATCAGCTGAAAGCCGAGGCTGGTGAACACCCCTGTGCCGATCATATTGGCGATGACCACGGCCGCGGCGACTTTGGGGGAGTAGTGTGACAGGGTGAATCCTCAGGCGACGGGGCCCAATCAGGGCGAGCCCTAAATTATTGCGCCGATCAGCCAGAAAGTCCCCATGCCGGCGATCAGGGCGAGAATATGGTTGCCCGTGGTTTTGGCGGCGAATGCCGCGCAAACCAGGCCCAGCAGTTCGGGTAGGCCAGCGGCGAGTTCCCCCTCAGGCGTTGTTAGCATTGAGATCACTAATGCCGCCATTACGGTGGGTGCAACGTATTCCAGCGCGCGCAGTAGTAGCGGTGGAAACGCATAGCGCGCCAGGGCAAAAATAAAAAAAGCCCGCATGGCGTAGGAGCCGATACCGGTCAGCAGGATCGCCAGCATGATCATGGAGAGGTTCGCCGGGATGCCAACAGCATAATCACAACGCTGACGATCACTGCAATCAATATACCGGCACGATTGGGTAGAGAGGCCAGCATGTAGGTCACGCCCATCGCCATTGCCGCCGCGGCCAGCTTATCTCGTCGATCACTCGCTGCCATCATCAAGCTGACGAAGAGAACGGGCGCCGCAAACTCTACGCCCCATTCCGGAGGTATGGCGGGCCCCAGCACGACCCCCATAGCAGTGGAGACCATCCACAGCGTCCAAAACGTGAAGCCGGCGCTCAGGAAATAACGCCGGAAAGCGACGGGCTCATCAATCCGCTTGATCTGGCTGAGCACAAATACCTGATCGATCAGCACATAAGCCCCCACCCAGCGGAACCAGCCGGGTTGGTTTTGGAAGCGGGGCGCCAGCGTCACCGAGTAGAGCATGTGGCGCGCGCCCACGATCAGCGCGGCGCTCACCGCTGCCGCGACAGAAGCCCCCTCACCGATCAGCGTAAACAAGGTCACCTGAATGGCACCGCCAAAAATAATGGGCGAGGAAGACCAGCCCAACCACTCGGAAATGCCGGCTTCCGCCACCACCACCCCGAATACGAAGGCAAACGGCAGCGCCGGTATGAATAGCGGCAGGGCGTCGAGGGATCCGCGCAGCGCGGGGCGAGTCGGGGCGGTATTCATGGCGCCGGTAATATAGCGGACCTGCGAGAGATAATCGCCAAAAAAACGGCCCGCTGTGGGGCCGTTGTCGTTGGTGAGCGCTGGATTAGCGCCGGTGACTGAATTCAGTCCTCAAAATCTGAGTTTTGGGTACGGTGTGTGCCACCGAAATCGGCACCAGAGAAGTGCATAGCTTTGATGCGCCACTGACCATCATCTTCCAAGGTCCAGACGTTGGTGACGCGGGTGCGATAGGGGTACTGCTCTGATTCGTCGCCCGTCATACCCTCCATGTAGTAGCGGGCGTATACCACCCCGTCGGCAATTTCAGCGACTTCGAGGTAAAACACCTGTGTATTGCTATTTTGGCCCGCCATGTTGCGCTTCCAGTCATCCGCGCTAGAGGCAGCGAAGGGCTTGTGAAAGCTGCCATCTGAATTGGTGCCATAGATACCGGCAGGGCTCTCCAGATTGGCGACGGCTTTGTGATCGCCGGCGTTTCTGGCGGCCCAGTAGTCGACGACTGCTGTGGCGACGGCATCCTCCGCACCGCCATGACCATCAGCCCGTACGATGCCGGGTAGAACAAATGCCGCGATCAGCAGTGCGGCGCTAAGTTGGACGAATTTCATATCGACTCCTGTTGTGGTGTTGTGGCTGTGGGATTTTGGGTCTCACATCTGCGCGACCGCTCCCCCTAGGGGGGTATAGCTTTTTTCTCGCGCCTTGCGCAACCTTTTACCCACGTCAGGGACCGACGCCGTGGTGTGATCGCAGGA
>JAHEJH010000161.1 GCA_024638905.1 Luminiphilus sp. | reverse complement strand
TTGTTCCTTCGACAGCACTACGCCACATCGGCGCCTTTCAGATCTTCGGCAGCGGTCCAGAAAGCGGACAAAACAAGGACAAATGCCCGCTGCATGATTTGAATCGATGCGACGCCGCTGGCGCTCGGGCGGGCGAAGACCTCGCCCTCAGCCTTGCCATGGCTTGCTGATGTTTAACGCGTCAGTCGACTGACTGCGGTGCGTGCTCCATGCGGGTGGTTTCAGGCGAGCTGTCCGTGCCTGACTCGATTGGAGGACTGGACAATAGTCCTATGTGCTCAGATAGCCGCAGATTTTCAGGTATCTCGGCTGCCAGCGCTTCGAAATACGGCAGGACCTCTTCTGCGTTGGTGGGCAGTGCCAAACGGTGGTTACCGTGTATGGCGGTTGCAGTACCGTCCTCAATCAGCAAGCTGGCGAGGTGGCCACCGTAGTATGCCGAGATGCCGGTATCGATGATCACCACCTGCCCACCAAAACGCGGGGTGATGGCGTTCAGGTCGGGGGTATGCCCCAGCACGATCATCTCTGCGTCGAAGTGGGCGAGGACGCTGTCCAGGGCGGGGCGCTTAGCGGCCTCGTCGCCTCTGGCAAGACCCCGATACCACAGCGGCCCATTTTGGGCAGTGCCCAGCGGCTCTCCCTCGAAGGCTTCACGGTTCAGTTCCGCGCGAACCCGCTCGTTGATATCGGTGATCGACAGCGGTAGCAACTCAGCGCTCAACCCGCCGTGCAAGAACAGCACATCGTTAATGCGTATGACCGTATTGTGCGCTGCGATCCATTCGAACAGCGCTCCGCCCTTTTGCCAAGCGAGCCGATGCTCGACAAACCCGAGGGGGTGTTCGGTGTACCAGTCGCGCTTGAAGTCATCGTCCCCCACCGGTAAATGGCTGGCATCCCTGCCACTGGCCAGCAGCGCTTTGCGCTGTTGCTCCGTCGTTTTCACTACGTAGGCGTAATAATTGTTGCGAAGCTGCTTGGAGTTGCGGGTTTCAAACGCCTCGTATTCGCCGGGGTGAACGTAACGGAGATCGCCAGTGATGTTCATGTGCTCGTGGTTGCCAATCAGCAGGTGTAACCGACCGCCAGCCTTCTTGGCTTGTTTTTCGAGTTTCTGCAGATGCTCGATGATCTTGAGGGTGTCCGGCCCACGATCCGGGATATCACCCACCTGCACCACGTGGGTTTTGCCCGCGGCCCATCGCCCTCTTCGGTTGACCACACCGGCATTTTTGAGCACCGCGATGTAATTGTCGTAGTCCCCGTGAATATCCCCGATGGCGACAATCCGCTCTATCCCCTGCCAGTCGTCCTGAATCGCCGCCGCCAGCCCCGGGAGGGCAAGGGCAAGGAGTAGGGTTGCGAGTAGCCAGCGTCCCAGCTGAGTGCTGCCCCATCTGCCGAAGCGCTTAGCGTTCATCGACAGACCTCAATAATTTTCTTCTTCAGGCGCTTCGGGTTTTCGATCACGCTGTAAAAATCCTTGAGATACGACACCCCCTTTCGCGCACTGCGCTTGCCCACCTGGTCGGTCTCGGCTGCAACGGCAAGCAGTGATTCTCGTTTATTTCTGAATTCGTCGAGGATCCCGTCGAGCACTTCCGGGTCGGTGCAGAATCCCCGATAGATGCGTTGCCGCACGTTACGCAACTCCAGCTTTGCCGGAGTGATCGCATAGGGCGCATCCACGTAACCCGAGGAATCAAAGTCATAAATGACCGGGACATAAGGAGATTCGTCATCAGCGCGAAGCAGCTTGGCGTTGTGGCAGCAGCTACCTTCAGTGGCCGCAACGATTGAAAAATCCGCGTTGCCAATAAAGTAGTTGAACATGGCCGCGCGGGTGGCGTGAACTGGATCGAGTTCTGTGCGGTTGATGCGCTGTTCATCGACCGGGTTGAGATTTAATCGATCCGCGACACGGTTTTTATGCTCGATCAGAAAAGCAGACTGCGTTCTCAAGTTCTTGCCCTGGAGATCTTGATACGTCACGGTCACCCAACGGACCCGATAGCTCGCCTCGGTCATCAGATTGAGCATGCGGTATGCCTGATATTCCTTTCGCAGGTACGATTGATAACGATTACTGTCGCGACACTGCACCACCAGCTTGAGTTTGTTCTGATTGGCAAAAACGGTTTTTTTGGTCTGCTTCTTTTTCAGGTTCAACCAGAGCTGCGCGTGGGAGCAGTTTTCCTTCTCCAGGCGAAAGTTGCCGCGAGGTTTATACCGTGTTTCGATGTTGATGGGGCCATCCGGGCCCTCGTAGGAGAGAGATCCCACTTCATACTCGGCGCTTTTGTCACGCTGCTTGTCGAGGGTTTTAAAAGGGCCTGTGAGGGTGATCGTTAACGGCTCATCATTGTTAAAGAGCGGGTCATGAGGCGATATCGCCGTGTTCGCAAGCAGGTCAGTCGGCGCTATCAAGCCGCAGCAGGCAAATGCAAGCACGCTGATTGTTTCAGTCAGTGAGCACGTCATTTTCTAAGCATTTTTGGTATCGAGGTGCGGAGTATTGGCTGATGCTCTCAGAGCGGGGAGGGCAGTGCAATGCAATATGGTGATGCTTCGATGCCCGTTGTGCTGTCACACCGCATTGCCACCTATTCGCCTCACGCATAAGATGCGCCCAGAAACTTGACTGGAAAACTGATGCGCAAGTATCTGGAAATCATCAATCACCGCACTTTTATCATCGTCTCCCTATGCGTTGGGTCGGTATACACCTGCTTGCGGTTCGATTACGCCTATAACGTCGACTGGATTTTCCTCAGCATTGCCGTGCTGTTCCCCTTGGTCTTTACCATTCGCGAGGCGTTTCGGCGCCGGCAGTTGGCGATTCGTGTACTCAGCGCGCTGAAGGCCGCGATCAGCGCGTTTTATTTTGGCCTTGAGAACAACATCAAGATGCCGTTGGAGGAAAAGCGCGAGATCCACGCGCTAGTGCGTCAGCTGTCTGAACGGTTTACCCATAGCCTCAAGGACCCAGAGCACGAAGGCATGGACGAGGTGCGTGACACCATTCGTCAGATTTATGCAGTGAGCACACCGAGCAATGAGGCCATTTCCGGCAATGCCAGCCTGAAAATGATGCGCGTCATTCAGGATATTCAGGAAAATATTGAGAGCCTTAACGGCATCAAGATCCACGGCACGCCGGTAAGTCTGCGTGCTTACCTACTGATCTCGCTCTATGTGCTGCCGTTTATCTTTACGCCGAATCTCGTGTACAACCTGCACGACGATCCGCGCTGGCTGATTTACCTGCTCAACAGTATCAACGGCTTTGTTTTGATCTCGCTTTACAACTTGCAGGATCTTTTGGAAGACCCCTTCGATCAGATGGGCATGGACGACATCAAGCTCGATGAATTCGAGTTTTTGGAGCCCGGCCCGCGCGAGCACGCGGGACCTGCGAACGCCTGATCCGCGTGAGGACATGTCTTGGGAGCTCGCGCCCGCCCAGCGAGATCAGGGTTTGTAGCGGAAAGGCTTCAGCGAAAGGTTATACGCTTGGGCAGGCAGCAGCCTGATCGGGATGGCGAATGATGGTGAGCAGGATCTCGCCGACCCCAAAACCAAATTTGCGCATCTTCGACTCATTTATCACTACGTTGTCGCTGACCCGGTACATCCTGTCGTCGATTTTCACATCGATCGGGCCGTCCTCCAGTTCGATGCGCAGGGTGTAGTCGAGGAACATCGCGTTACCTTGCCAGCGGGCGAGGCCCTCGCCGACCACGTCACCAGCAGTGCCAATGTAGGTTTGGCTACCGTTGGGTGTGAGCGTCCAGATGCGTTTCTGTTGTTCACCGTCGTCGAAAACAAAGTCCTCATCCAGCGTGCCAATCCCGTCTGACCAACAGCCAACGATGTCGGCGCTGAAATGGCGGATCGCGGTGCCGGAAAAATCTTTCACCACGCCATGAGCCGTTAACGCGCCATTGAAAAAGTCCTCTGGTGCGAAGGCGGGCTCGCGCGCCTGATAATCATCCACGGAAGTACTACCGCAGGCGGTTAACAGGCCGAGCATGCTGAGTAGGGCAAATCCGCGACCCAACACCCCAAAGCGCTTGGAGTGGCGGTGCGCAGATGATCGCCGCTGTGCGGAACGGCTTGCAGTTGTGGGGCGATGCCGGTTATTGGGGAAGGCTAGGCGCATGACAAGGCACACTTCTTGGCAAAGGGTGTAACCGTTACGGGTTGGGGTCAGTGTCGGATCTTCGGCACCTGTGCCGCACTCGAAGCGCGGCTGAGTCGGCGCCGGATTCCCCGGCGCCACGGAGATCAGTGGCCGGCGAAGACCAGCATCTGTACGGGCATCAGTAGTGCCTGCATTCTCAGGATGATGGCGTGAATCACGCCGACGGTGTCAACCATATGTAGGAATAGCGTTTCACCAAAACCCAGGTCACCCTCTTCGAGCAGTTCATGGTTACTGGTATAGGCATTGGCAATACATTTGCTACCCGGCATCACTTCGCTCAGACCCCCTTCATACAGGGGTTCCATGACAACGGTGAGCGTGCCCGGTCGCGCGCGCTGCTGCGCATCCAGCAGGACATCGGCTGGCTTTAACTGCCCCGCGGCCACCACCGGCTGCACGCGGGTGACGATCATGGGAATCACTGTGAAGGGCTTCGACATGCAGACCACTTCGGTAATGGTGCCGGCCTTGATCACCTGCGCGGAGAGCTGATTAAAGCCCGCCGCAATCTGGTAACGCCCTGACTCCGGGCCATCCGATGGGATCAGCACGCCCGCTGGCCGCAGAATGGGGTTCACGTAATCACCGCGCTGCAAAAAGAATTGCGCGACCTGACCGTCGACGCCCGCATACACCACGGTTTTGTCCAGCGCCACCTGCGCCTGTTCCAACTGACGCTGCGCACTTTCACGTTGCGCGGGGAGTACGTCCGAGATCTGGGTTTCTGCCGCAGTGATATTGGCTTCGGCGGCCTGCACGCCGCCGCGACGTTGGGCAACGGTGTTTTCCAGTCGCTCGATTTCAATTTTGCTGACTAACTGTTGACCACGAGCCGACAGTTCGGTCTTTTTGGCCAGCTCGTTTTCAGCCTGCGCCAGCGCGCTCTCCGCCTGCGTCAGGGTGGCTCTGGCGCCTTCGAGCTGCACCTCAGCTTGTGCAAACGCTGATGCAATCTGGGTCAGCTGGCTCTCTGCGACGTTGACGCCAGCAACCTGCGCGCTGTCGAGCAAGCTAAACAGAGGGTCCCCTGCGGTGACGGCTTCGCCGTTACGGACAAAGATCTCCTCGACCCGGCCGCCGCCCTCTGGCAGGAGCGGGATCGTGCGGAAGTAGGGGCCCGCGTTAGTGGTCGAGGGGTGGTAGTAGAACACGACAGTGATGAAGCTCACCGTCAGAATCAGGCAGGCAGTGATCCCCCACCGCAACTCGTACCACATAGTGAAGAAGGTGATCTGATCTCCCCAGCGCTTACCTTGCCGGTAACGGCGAAAGAGGTAGTCGGGCAGTACGGTAACCAGTGAGCAGAGAATCAGTTCCAACATGGTTACTGTTGCTCCTCTGATCGCTCAACCGCAGCGGTCGGTGTTTCAGCTTCTTCCGGGGTCAGTTTTTTCAGTGATTCCGAAATACTGTTAATCGGCGTTAGAAAGTCGGGGAGCTTCAATAGCGCCAGAATCAGTGCCGCCACCCAAAAAATGTTGTTATGCGTGAACAGCGCCAACAACGCCAGAACCATGATCAGCTGAGACTGGGTGTTGCCATGCTTGTGTGCTAGCTGCTCGGGTATGGCGTGCAGTTTGAGATAAAACACGCCCACACCCAGCACCGCGAGTATCACGATAAAGATGATCGCAGAGAATAGTGGGTCACTGCCGTCAGCAGCGCCGACAAAAGGCGGCAGAGAGTGGGGTGCCAGCGGATGAATGTCTCCGGTCATGGGTATGGACCTCGATTAAGAGTGGTGACCTCAGGCCGCCGCTTGCTGTTTGTTGAAAAAGTGCCGCAGCTGATCGGTCGTCAGGGTGCGCAGTGTGTTGCCGTCCTTGTCCAACTGTTCGGTCAATTGACCGTCGGGCGCGTACAGCTCAAAGAGCACCAGCGCGCCTTCAGGCCCGCCTTGTTCCATGTGCACGTCACCGGGGGGTTTTTTGGCATAGTCCCCGACGCGCCGGACAGTGGTGTCGACCAGTTCGCCATTTTCGAAAGTTTTCACGTGCAGCTCTCCCTCGAGCACGAGGGAGGTGGTGGCGCAGAGGTGCCGATGAAAATGACAAAAGTGCTCGGGATCCCAGCGGTACAACACACTGAGATGACCCGCGTCATCAATATCCAAAATGGTGCCCCAGTAACTGACGGGGAAAGGGTAATCCGCGTCCTCTGAGTAATGTGCCCACGTTAGATTTTCTTGCTGTAGAA
Source organism: Luminiphilus sp. (assembly GCA_024638905.1). Lineage (GTDB taxonomy): Bacteria > Pseudomonadota > Gammaproteobacteria > Pseudomonadales > Halieaceae > Luminiphilus. The sequence goes on along the minus strand of JAHEJH010000161.1, from coordinate 1,867 downwards.
GATTTTCTTTCATACCGACGAGCTCCGTCTCCCGGGAAAGTCTTGTGGAAGCATGATGACGCGATTTGCCCTTCAGTCAACCGGTCACATGTCGCTTGTCAGCTTTTGCGAAGTGTATGGAGGGGGGGGTGTTCAGGGGTATGCCCGGGCCTGCAGGCGGGACAGCTGGCTGTGCAGTTTGTTGGTCAGCGCGATGTCGCGCGGCGCTCGGCTAACCCATCGGTGATAAAGGGCCCGTCCACGCAGATCCGACGGCCGTCGGGCGAGGCACAGGCGCCGCAGATACCGACCCCGCACTTGGTCAGATAGTCGATGGCGCTGAAGATACGATCCGAGGAGACAACCTTTTTCTGGACCGTTTCACTAGCATGAATCATGGGGGCGGGCCCGCAGTTGTAAAACACCATCTTGGCCAGCGCCTCGGCCGGCTGGTCCGCGAGAAAGTCCGCCAAGGCATCGCTCACCCGACCCTCGAATCCGGCACTGCCGTCATCGGTGGCGATGGTGACACGGGCGACGCCCTCGCATTCGTCACGGAAGTAGAGTCGATTTGCAGAGCGGGCGCCGACAAAAATGTCGACCGGGTTGTCGTCGCTGCCGAAGTCCTCCGCAATCTGATACACCGCGGCCAGACCGGTACCGCCTGCGACGCAAACAATGTGGGCATCTTCCGGCGGTGTGACAGCCACGCCGTGTGGGCCACGCAGATACACCGCGTCACCCGGTGAGAGCTGGTAGCAATGATCCGTAAATTGCCCGACGTTGATCACTGCCAAACGCACAGGATTATGGGTCAGGCAAGAAAAGGGTTTTTCACCCACACCCGGTACCCAGACAAAAACATATTCCCCGGCCTGAATGTCCAGGTCGCCATCCAGCGTGACCACGGTAATGTCATCACAGACGATATCGTTAGCGACCACCCGATAGGGCTTGAAGCCCATATCCACATCGAAGCGAACCTGTTGTCCTGCCGCATCGCTGCCTTCAGCGACGTCTCGGGCCAGGCTGGCAAAGTAGTGCTGCACTTCGTCAGTGTTCATGCCGGTCAGTCCGGAGCCAATGCCCAGAATGGTGGCCCCGCAATGGATGGCATCCCGGCAGTCTGCTGCGGAAGACAGGCCACCGCAGCCGATGAGCGGGATGTCTGTCTCGGCGCGAAGCGCTTTCAGCGCCTTCAGCGTGGTGGGGAGCACGCCTTTGCCCGACATGCCGCCCATGCCATTGCTGAGCACCGGGTGGCCGTGGCTCTCTGTGTAGCCGGGCCCCGCCGTATTGATGGCGCACAGTGCTGACGCGCCCCCTTCCAACGCGGCGCGACCGATGACTGCGATGTCATCGACGTTCGGCGTCAGTTTGGGGATGACGGGTATATCGACTGCGTCACAGACCGCGGCGACGACCTCACGGACCATATCGGGGTCTTGACCCATGGCCATGCCGTACCCCTTGGCATGAGGGCAGGAGAGATTCAGTTCCAAGCCATCTGCGACGGGAGCAAGTTGTTTCGCCACCGCGACAAACTCTTCCACGGATCCGCCGAAGATCGACACCAACAAAAAGCGATCAGCCGGCACGGCGAGTTGCTGTAAACCCTGGAGCGCCTCCTCGACCCCGGGATTGGTCAGGCCCACGGCATTGACGAAGCAGCCGGGCGCGTACTGGCTGTAAACAGGCTCCCGGTTGCCGAGGCGTGGCTCAAACCCAATGCTTTTGGTGGTGATGACGCCGATCTCCGGCATGGTGTCCATCACCCGCTGAATGATGGCGGGGGCGGTCGTCACGATACCCGAGGGGATAGTGAAAGGGCCTGACAGTTGCTTGCCGAGAAACTCGGTGGTCAATGGGGTGTCTCCGTATCGGATCC
>JAHEJH010000160.1 GCA_024638905.1 Luminiphilus sp. | reverse complement strand
GCTTTCTTATGGTGCCTATGGGTGAAACGGCCCTGTGGCGCTGGGCCGAGGTCAATACACGCAAGTCCGGGTGAAGGTGCGCAGCCGTTGTCGATGTTTTCCTTGACGCCGACTCACCGCAGGCATAATGTGGGGTCAGAGCCGTCTGAACAAAAAAACAGACTGACTGGAGCTTGCTTGACGCTACCGTTTGCAGTCCTCGGTTTCGCCACGTGGTGACCCAGCCAGCACGGCAGTTGGGGCATAGATGAGTTTAACCAAAGGGGGGAGGCCTCCCCCGATATCGGCGTCACCGCCGGACAGGCCAGAGGGCACCCATTCTTTGGGTGAGCGCGCCGAGCTACTCACCGAATCGGCGCTTAAACCCCATCTTACTGAGCTGTCGGAGCACTCGGATGCGCCGCTTGCACTCAACGTGCATCTGCCATTCTGCCCTTCCCGCTGCCTTAGTTGCGACCGGATCGCTGTGGTGCAACATCAGCCTGGCGAGATTGATCACTATGTGACCAACTTGGCAAATGAGGTGGCTCGGACCTCTGAATTAATTGGGCATCGTCGCGCACTCTCGCGGGTGCATTTTGGCGGTGGCTCCCCCAATCATCTTTCCGAGCTAGCGTTGGCGACCGTGTTCTCGCATATTGATGAGCATTTCATTGTCGACGCCAGCACCCAATTTTCCATGGAGCTTAATCCGCGCCGAACGTCCCGCGCTCAGCTGAATTTTCTGAAGGGGCTGGGTGTCGAGCACATCAAGCTAGAGGTTCGCGATGTTGACGCCAACGTGCAGAGAGAGATTGGCCGGATGCACTCCCTTGAGTTGCTGGAAGACGTGATCTCCATCGCCCACGGCGTGAACTTCGAATCTATTGGCATGGATTATCTTATCGGCTTGCCAGGCCAAACCGCAGAGTCATGTGCTCAGAGTATTGAGGCCATTCTCTCTCTGGGGCCGGATTGGCTGGTTTGTCTACCGTTTCATAGGCGTGAGTCATTGTTCCCGCATCAGATTGCAGTGGACTCACAGCATTTGCCCTCGTTAACGGACCGAATGGTGATGTTTAACCAAGTCCAGACTGATCTGACCCAAGCGGGTTATGAGTGGGTTGGTCTTAATATGTTTGCCAAACCGCAGCATGAGTTAGCCGTGGCGCAGCGCGAGGGTACGCTTGCATTGAATGTTTTGGGCTACGGCACTGATGTCGATCTCTCTGTTTTGGGAGTCGGATTGGGTGCGCTCGGAGAACTCCCGAGGTTGGTGACCCAAAATCAGACCCATCTCGCCGACTGGCATCAACAGGTTGAGTCTGGGTCACTTTCAGTGGCATCTGCCGTGCGGTCTGATGACAGTGAAGTTCTGCAGCGTAAGGTCATGCGCAGCCTAATGTGTCGACAGAGTATTTCGGTCGACAGTCTCACAGAAACTCAACGCGAGAGCTGGATTCGTCCGCTAGCACGCCAGGGTTATGCTGATGAGGCATTGGGCGGCTATCGCCTAACAGAGCTTGGTCTCACTATGCTGCCCCACGTTTGGACCGATTCGTCTCCGGCATTCAGGGCGTTTTAGTCAGCCGGCCTGAGCTTTGCTCGGGTTCCAGTTCAATCCAAGTCTCTCCAGCGTTTCGGCGTGCTCGCCGGAGCGGAGTGCGGCCCATTCAAGCTTGAACCAAGGTGTGAGGTTTTGAGGGTTGGTTTCGAGCCACTCATCCAAAGCCGGGGGGCTGATCCATTGCCAGTCACTGACTTCTTGTGGATTCGGCTTGGGGTCACCGTCGATGCGTCCGACATAGACTGAGCACAACTCGTGTTCGGCGCCCTCAGCGCTAAATTGCGCCTGATATCTAAACCGATGGGTAAACCGCAGTGGTGCTTCTACACCCAGTTCTTCCTTAAGCCGCCGGCGTGTGGCGATGCCATAGGACTCGCCCCGGCGCGGATGACTGCAACATGTGTTGGACCAGAAATCGGGCCAGAGCGGTTTGTCGGCGCTGCGTTGTTGCAGCAACACGTGTCCAGCGTCGTTAAACAAGAAGATGGAGAAGGCTCGGTGCAGCGTACCCGTCCCCTGATGTAATTCAGCTTTGGTCCCATGGCCGAGAATTCGGTCCTGCGCATCGACAATGATGAGTGCCTCGTTATCGAAAGAGACGATGTCACCGGTTGCTGCTGTGTTGGTTGTTTGCGATGGGTCCATGGGTCGCTCCCCAAAAAATAAAATGACCCGCTCCCCGAAGGGAAGTGATGTCAGCAAAGTGGTTCAGTCTTCAAGGCGATCGACAGCTCTGGGGGCAGGGTGATCGCAAACTTTTCCACTTCTGTCACCACTGGTTCAACCTGACGGTTGCACCACGGGTCGTAAAACATCAGGCCCCCAGGAGGGGCCCGTAACACGTGTTAGCTCCGAGCAGGAGGCATAGCCTCTTGATGGGTGCTAACGGCAAGGCCGCCGCCGTCGGGGTCACTTAACCAGTTATATCTGTCAGTACTCAACAGAATAAAATGGATAGTCAGTGCCAGTGTGAACACGGCAACTACTAGACCCGTCATGACTTGGCGAGGATCAAATAACATCCAGAATCTGTGCATAAAATTGTCTCCGTTACGTTGTTATGGCGAGGTGGTTTTTAGGCCATTCGCCGTGAACAAGCGGTTCCTTGATTCTTAGAACCAGGGCTTCCACGCGTAGAGCAAATAATGTGCAACGATCGCGATGCCCACAAAGCCTGCGAATCCCATCACGTATGCTGAGTGGAATTCTTTAGCTTCGCTATCAGACAAACTACTCATGGTTAATACCTCCCATGTACGTTTGTTTTCTACATTTGCCGCTTGAGCACACCGAGGTGTTTTCAGGCGACGCCTTTTGGATCAAAACTTCACTCGCGAGTGTCGTATTCATCCTTCTTCGTCGGGTCGAAAATCGACCTGACTCAGAACTGTTCTGCCCAGTGATCAGGCAGAGTAGGGCGGCTGGGCCGCCCCAATAAAACTTAGTGCGCCTCTCCCGACGTCGAACCATTGTCGAGACTGGCGCTTTCCATCTCCGTTGTTTCTTCCATAGCTGCCGCAGGTTCCTGGGCCGGAGCCAGTCGGCTCAGGTTGGGATAGTCTGCGAGCATGTTGGCGCCAAGAAGTGGTTGATAAGCACCCTGGTGACAGGTTGCGCAGTTCACTTTCTGTGCGTCGCCCAGAGGGCCTTGGCGGTAAGCGGGGAGCCAAGCGTTGGTCGGATTGATGTACGCATTGTTCATCTCTTTAACCATTTGCTGGCCATGCCATGCTTTTACTCGCTCGGAGTTGCTTTGATCCCAAGCGGCGAAGGCGCGACTGTTGTGACAGTGCGTGCAGTTCACACCCAGCGCATCGGAGTAGTGCATCATCAAGCTATACACGTACTCGGTGCTCTCGATGGTTGACTCATGCCCGGTGGGTAGTGCGGTATCACCCGCGACCCGGGCTGCGTTGTCCTCGAGCAGATAACGCGTGAAGGGGTCAAAGGGGAGCGACGCATAAGCATTGGACTCCTGATGCGCGACGTTCTGCATCTGGTGCACCATGCCTGAGGCATGGCGGGGCGGCACGCCTATGGTCCACACGTACTCGGGCACGTTGTTACCGCGGTGGCAGGTGTAGCAGGTCACACCGGCGCCACCCACGTGAGCGCCCCAGTTCTCGTTGGCGTTTTGCGTCATAGCAATCATGACCCGCGACACCTTCTTGGTGTAGAGCGTATCCGCCTCGAAGCCCTCACCAGCGACGTGGCAGTAGTTGCAGCCTTGCTCGGGAGACACCCACTCCGTGATGGCAGCCATTAGGCGCGTGAATTCACCGACCGACAGATGACCAAGCACCTCTACGTTCTGATAGATGTCACCCGCCTTGGGGCCGTCCGAGCTCACCGCGGGGATGGCCTCGGGAACTTGATTGGCGGCGACGATATCGGCCAGCACCTCGGGGCTGTAAACAGCCTCCATGCCGGTGCCGCGATAACCTCGCTGCACGGTCTCCTGGGGTGGTATGTCGCAGCCACTCAGCAGCGCTGCGCCCAGCACCGCGGCGCTGGCGAACCATTTCATATTGATGATTTTCATTGTGCACCCTCCATCATTGGGTCAAGCACTGGCGTCGCCTCAAGTGGCGGGTAGGGCGGCACGATGCCGTGCTTCATACCCCAGAGGTACCAGTTCTCTACAACGGTGCCGGTAAGCAGGATGCCGATTGCGCCTGTGATGACGGTCAGTACTGCAAACCACCATGCCCATCGGTGGATCGATTCCATGGATGCGTTGAAGCCCATGCACCATCTCCAGAACAGCGCGCCGCGCTCAGCTGCGGTACCGCGATCAGTGATCTGATCGATCTCTCGGTCCGCGCCGTAGCGGCTGGTCGCCAGAATGGTTGCGCCGTGCATCGCAAACAGCACGGCGGAGCCGTAAAGGAAAGCGATGGAGAGCATGTGGAATGGGTTGTAGAACAGATTGCCGTAGCGCAACGAGAAGGCCGCGGTCCAATCCAGGTGAGGGAAGATGCCGAAGGGCACTGCTTCATTCCACGAGCCCATCAGGATGGGGCGAATAAAGCCCAATACGAGATAGAGCGATATCGCTGCACCGAACGCCCAGGCCAGGTAGTTGCTCATGCCGAGGTTGCGCGAGATCTGGAAGGTTCGCGCCCACCACAACATGATTGACGTGGTCAACAGGGCACCCACGATCAACCACCAGCCACCGTCGTTCAGTGGTGGAATCGACAAGCCATACTCTGGGCCCGGAGGATCCAGAGACAGCCAGAACAGCTGCCGCACAAACTGGACAGGGTCCCAGTTCACCGAGGCGAGCATGTTCATGCCAATGATCAGAAAGGCCAACAACCCGGTAACTAGGGAGAAAACACCGAGTGTGCCCAGATAGATCGGGCCTAGTTGTGCATCGCCGAGCTTACCCAGCAAATGATTGTGAACGATTCCCTTGGTGCGATTGCGCTCTGCATCGCCAATGGGAACCCCGGGGTAATCAGGGGCAGAGACCTGCACCTGCGTGAATATGTTTTGATACTCTCTCATGACGCAGTTCCCTCCTTAGTACCAAACCGGCAGTTCAAGCCACCAGTTCCACCATTCGGGCCAGCCACGGGTCCAGAATGGTCCGCTGATGACGATGCACACCGCGCTCCAGAAGGCTGCCGAGATGGCAACGAACACGCCGAGGCGGTGGATGCCCAGGGCGCCGATGGAGTAGCCAATATCGTCGCGGAAGAATGTGTTTTCATGTTCACCGGTCTTGACGGTCTCACCCTCGCGGGGGTCAGTTGCCATCAGAATCAATGAGCCATGCATGGACAGCGCCATCGCTGTGGTGAAGAAGAACGTCACCGCAATCATGTGCGCCGGGTTGTAGTGGAAGTGCAGGAACTGGTAGCCCACGTTGGACACCCAGTCGAGGTGACTGAGAATCCCGTAAGGGAAGCCATGGCCCCATGCACCCAGCAGGACGGGTCTGACTATCACCAGCGTCACGTACGCCAGGATGGCGAAGCTGAAGGCAAAGGGTATATGTAGCCCCATACCCAGCTTGCGTGACAGCTCAACCTGCCGCATCGCCCAGGACGCGAAGGCGAGCGTGGCGCAGATGGTGATGATCTGCCATAGACCCCCCTCCATCAGTGGCGCGAGGGCCAATCCGTAGGACAAATCCGGTGGCGCAATGTTGATTTGCCAAATGTTCCACGTCGGGCCCATGGCCGCTCCGTAGATCAACAGTCCGGTACCCAGACTGGCAAAAAACAGCGTGGTTACGCCAAAGAAGCCGACCCAGAAGGGACCTATCCAAAAATCGAATAGATCACCTCCGAGTAGAGTCCCTCCCCGGACGCGATACTTCTTTTCAAACGTCAGCATCGACATGACATGACTCTCCCTTTATGGCGCAAGCGCCAGTTTTCAAACAACTCCCGCGCGACCCGTGCGTCCTGCTAGGGTCGCGTGGATTAAATCCTCATGAAGGCGTAGGGCGTCAGGCTGTATGCCGAGCGCCGCGCCTCCTGCCAGCAGCTCTCCGAGCTGCCGCCCCGTTGCAAAGTAAGTGACCTCAGTACTGCCGCGAACAGGAACCACGTGAAAACCATCACAAACAGCATCCGGAATTGAAGTTGCTCCCAGATACTGTGTGGCCCATCGCTTGTTTTGTTATGTGTTGCCATGAGTCCTCCCCCCCCAAAGGGTGTTTCTGTCACTGTCGAAGTCGTGCTCTTATTCATGCTGCATCTCCAAATTGCAGGCTTTCGCTTGCGTGTTGGACATGCTCAATTTCTACTGTGGCGACGCCTGCAGCCCTCGCCACTTGCTCTGCGGCATCACGCAGCCGCTTGGCCGCGGAAATGCGGACCAGAATGGGTTGCGCCGCAACAATGCGATCGAGACCGTTCTGCGCGGTATCCGCCCACGCCAAAGTCTCTGCTGCGCGCGCGGGCGTGGCCTCGACCTTGTCGAGATCAGTGCCTAGCGGCAGCACATTAAAGAGGGCATCGAAGAGGGCGTTGCACACTTCCTGCACCAGATAGCAGGTGCCCGCATAGCCCATAAACGGCGTGCCGGTGTGTCGCCGGATAATCGTGCCGGGCAGAGAAGCGGGAATGTAAACGCTCTTGTTACCCGCCTCGTTGACATACATGCGCTCGTTGTAGCCGCCGAAGACCAGCAGCGCCCCGGATTGGTGAATGGCGTCGCGGACTTCCTGGTTATCGGGCTTCACGCCGGCTTTGCGCGAGAAGTGGAAGGCGCAGGGGAGGCCCAGCTCGCCTTCGAGAAAATGTCTCAGTCCCCGGGTATAGGTTTCTGTTGCCACAACACCAAAACTGGCCGTGCCAAAGAAATCCTGTGTCACTGAGCGCCACAGATCCCAGACGGGTTTCAACGTGGTGTGCTTTTCCTGCTCAATAAAGGGCTCTGGGTCTAGGTCCAGTTCTTCGCCCAAGGCGCGAAGGAATTTGGTGGTGCTATCCAACCCGATGGGCGCCTGGAAGTAGGGTGTTTCCAGCGCCTCGCAGAGCTTGCGGCCATATTCGCGGTACAGGCACACATTCGCGTCGGCATCGGCGAGTGACACCACGTCGTCCAGCGGGCAGCCCAGCGGGAAAATCATATTGATCTCGGCGCCAATGCCTTCAACCAGCCGCTGAATCTCGGCGAGGTCGGAGGGGGTGTTGAAATAGCCGTAGGCCGGCCCGATGATATTGACGCGTTTAATCCCGTCATCCGCTTTCTTGGCTTTGCGCTTCTTTGCTTTAGCCTTGCCAAATTGATCCCAGAGCCATACCAGCGCACGGTCTGCACTCTGCCACTGATCTTCGTCAATCGTGCGCGGCAGGAAACGCTGAATGTTGGTGTCCTCGGGTGTGACGCCACCGCCGATCATTTCGGCGATAGAACCGGTGACCACCACGCTGGGTTTCTTGGGGTCAAGCATTTGGTGCGCGCGCCGCAGGGCACCCTCGGTGCCGCGCTGACCCAGTTCTTCTTCGGCCAAGCCGGTGACCACGATCGGCAATTCGTGCGGGGGGAGCGCGTCGGTGTAGTGCAACACAGAGGTCACGGGCAGGTTTTCGCAACCCACCGGGCCATCAATGATGACCTGCAGGCCCTTGACCGCCGTGAACATGTACACGGAGCCCCAGTAGCCACCAGCGCGATCGTGGTCGAGGACTAACATTAGCCTACCTCTCCCATGCCATGCCGCTCGATGATCTGAGGCGTCCAGATCCCGGTTTTGGTGCCGCTACCGACACCCGCGAAGAAGGACTCCATGGTTTGGAATCGCTCCTTGCCCGCGATAGCGGTATTGATTACCTCAGCCAAAGACCCGGCGCCGGCGACGCCCATCAGGGGCCGGGCCGATATCAGGTTGGTGAAATAGAGGCTGGGAATCGACAGCTCTTTCGCGTGCTGCACAACCGGCGTGGTGCCGATTGCGATGTCTGGCTCATAGGTATCCATGGCGTACAGATCATCTTCCAGTGACGCGCGGAATTTGACGCTCACGCCCCGGGATTCAAGCCATTCGCAGTCGTGGGCTGACCAGTCTGACTTGGCACAGGCAGTGCCGACGTAGCGCACATTGGCGCCACTCTCGATCAGCAATCGAGCGACGATGAGTTCTGACCCTTCGTAGCCTGAGAGGGTAATGCGCGCGTCGATGGGGTTGGCCTCCAGCACGCCGCGAATGGCAGAGAGCTGCGCGTTCACCGCCGCATCAATCTGCTTCTTCGGAAGATTCAATACGTCGCCCAGATGCGTGAGCCAGTCCC
>JAHEJH010000153.1 GCA_024638905.1 Luminiphilus sp. | reverse complement strand
GCTGGCCGCTTACGCGAGCTACCTCGTCAATGCGCTGCAGTTTCTGTTGAAGTTTCAGGTGGCGAAAAAAATGTCCGCGTCGGAGTTCCGTGCCTCGCCTACGGTGCTCGGTGCTCAGGGAGCGCTTGAATCGTGAGTCAGGTCATTGCACGAGCCGATGCCGACAGCATGCCCTCGGTCACAACAGAGCGAGGTGAGCGGGCGGTATTTTGTGGGCTGACCTCAATCATTTGGCTACACCGTCGCATTCAAGATGCTTTTTTTCTGGTGGTGGGATCGCGGACCTGTGCCCACTTACTGCAATCAGCGGCCGGCGTGATGATTTTTGCAGAGCCACGTTTTGCCACCGCCATTCTCGGTGAGCGAGATCTGGCGGGGATGGCAGATTGTCACGAAGAGCTGGATCGCGTGGTGTCGGAGTTGCTGGAGCGCCGGCCGGATATCCGGCGTTTGTTCCTTGTCGGTTCCTGCCCTTCCGAGGTGATTAAGCTGGACCTTGCCAATGCGGCGACGCGGCTTCAAGGAGTGCACGAAAACCGTCTTCGAATCTCGGCCTTCAGTGGCTCGGGTATCGAGACCACTTTTACTCAGGGAGAGGACCAGTGTCTAGCCAGTATGGTGCCGGATCTGCCGGCGGCACCTGAGGAAAGCCAGAGATTGATGGTGGTGGGCACCATCGCAGATATTATTGAAGACCAATTCCGTAGACATTTTGCGCAGCTCGGGATTACCGATGTCGACTTCTTCCCCGCGGCGCGGGCTGACAATCTGCCCTCGGTAGGGCCGGGCACTCGTGTCATCCTCGCGCAGCCCTATGTGAGTGATACCGTTTCGGCTTTAGTGAAGCGCGGTGCCAAATTGATTAGCGCGCCGTACCCATTGGGTATAGAGGGCACGCTGGCTTGGTTTCAGGCCGCTGCAGCAGAGTGGGGCCATAGTCCGGAATCGGTACAAGAGGCATTGGCAATTCCCATTGCCCGCGCCCAGAAATCACTCGCGAAAGCCAGGGAGTCACTGCAGGGTCGGACGCTACATTTTCTTCCCGACTCGCAGCTCGAGCTTCCACTGGCGCGCTTCCTCCGCGACGAGTGCGGCATGTCCTTAATTGAGGTGGCCACACCTTTCCTTGATCAAACACTAATGGCCGAAGAGTTAAAACGACTCGGGAGCGAGGTGTCGATCGTCGAGGGATCGGATCTGGACTCGGCGCTCGCCCGGGTGAGGGCGAGCCGCCCTGATCTCACCGTCTGCGGCATGGGTATTGCCAATCCACTCGAAGCAGAGGGCCTGCGAACCAAATGGTCCATAGAGCTTATTTTTACCCCGATTCAGGGTTTTGATCAGGTGGCGGATCTCGCCGGGCTGTTTGCTCGGCCGCTGACTCGGGAACGGCAACTGGAGGTAGGCTCATGGAGCTGACACTCTGGACCTACGAAGGCCCGCCTCACGTGGGCGCGATTCGTGTTGCCGCTTCGATGCGCGAAGTGCATTTGGTCCTTCACGCACCTCAGGGAGATACCTACGCCGACCTGCTGTTTACGATGATCGAGCGTGAAGGCAGACGACCCCCTGTGACCTGGACCACCTTTCAGGCGCGGGATCTTGGTAGCTCAACAGCGGAGATGGTGATCGAAACCCTGCAGGGTGCCTGCGAGCGCTATCAGCCACAGGTGCTGCTGGTGGCTGAGTCTTGCACCGGCGAACTGATTCAGGATCAGCCGGGTGCGCTGGCCAAGGGAGCCGGTCTGAGTGCGCCGGTGATTCCTATCGAGATGGCCGCCTACACGCGCAAGGAAAATTGGGGCGCTAGCGAAACCTTTTATCAGTTGGTGCGTGGACTGTTGGCGGGTCAGGTTCCGAAACCTGGCGAGGAGCGCGCGCCGCGCGCGCCGGATCAGGCGCCATCCGTGAACATACTCGGTCCTACGAAACTCGGCTTCCGATGCCGCGACGACGTGGTCGAGGTCCGGCGATTGCTGGAGAGCATGGGTGTTCGCGTCAACGTTGTCGCGCCACTCGATGCGACGCCTCGTGATCTGCTGCGGATCCCCGAAGCAGATGCCAACATTAATTTGGCGCCCGAAGTGAGTGATCTCACCTGCGAGTGGCTACGGCGGCAGTTCAAGCAACCCACAATCTCCACCGTACCCCTTGGTTGGGGTGCGACCCGTGACTTTATTGCTGAAGTGATTGAGACGCTGGGACTGGATATCGACGCGGATACGGTCGGAGAGAGCCGCCTTCCCTGGTATAGCCGCTCGGTCGATTCGACCTACTTGACGGGCAAGCGGGTTTTCATTTTCGCCGATGGCACGCATGCGCTGGCCGCCGCAAGAATGGCGCGGGATGAGATGGGATTCGAAGTCGTCGGTCTGGGTACCTACAGTCGGGAGCGCGCTCGCGATGTGCGGGCACTGGCGAGCGAATATGGGCTCGAAGCGTTGATCACCGATGATTATCTCGCGGTAGAGCGCGCGGTGACTGAGCTTCAGCCAGAGCTGGTGCTTGGCACCCAGATGGAGCGCCATATCGCAAAGCGCCTAGGGATTCCTTGTGCGGTGATATCCACTCCCGCGCACGTTCAGGATTACCCCGCACGTTATTCACCTCAGATGGGTTTTGAGGGCACCAATGTCATCTTCGATACGTGGGTGCATCCGCTCATTATGGGCCTCGAAGAGCATCTGCTCACTATGTTCCGGGATGACTTTGAATTTAATGATGACGCCGTTCCGTCTCATCTTGGTGGAGAGGGCGGTGGCGCTCAGCAAACCGATAATGTGACACCGATGACCCCCGCCGAACCCGGCGCGGTGGCGTGGGCTGTTTCCGCAGAGAAGGAGCTCAGAAAAATTCCCTTCTTTGTTCGCGGTAAGGCACGAAGAAATACCGAGCACTTTGCGCAAGAGCAAGGGCTGTCTGTGATTGATGTCGAGACGCTGTATGAAGCGAAAGCGCACTTCAGCCGCTAGGGCAGATCATCCCCTGCGGGTGGTGCTTGTCACCCTCGATAACCACGTCAGTGGTGCCTGGTCGCGTGCGGCGCATGCGTTGTCACAACAGGTGCCCGCGCTCAGCGTCTCCTCTCATGCGGCGACGGACTGGGACCATAATCCCGCTTCCTTAGAGGAGGCCTGCGCCGCTATTGCCAACGGTGACATCGTCATTGTGACAATGCTGTTTCTCGAAGCTCACATCGAGGCGGTCCGCGGTGCGCTAGAGGCGCGGCGCGACGACTGCGACGCGATGATTTGCTGCATGTCTGCGCCGGAAATTATGCGTCTGACCCGCATGGGACGCTTCCGCATGGACACCGAGGCCACGGGAGCATTGGCCTTGCTAAAGCGTTTGCGTGGTGGCGGCGACAAGTCGGGCCGTTCTGCCGGCGCGCAGCAGATGAGCATGCTGAGGCGCCTGCCACGGTTGTTGCGATTCATTCCGGGGACGGCGCAAGACGTGCGTGCCTATTTCCTGACTTTGCAGTATTGGTTGGCGGGTTCCGAGACGAATTTGGCGCGAATGATGGCCTTTTTGGTTAACCGCTACGCGGGCGATACCCATGCCACCACCCGGGACGCCCTGGTCTATGAGCCACCGATCGAATATCCCGACACAGGCCTCTATCACAGCAGTTTGCCTGACCGGGTTACCGACGATCCCAACGTGTTGGGCAAGACGGCCAAAAAAGCGGTTAATGGCACGGTCGGTGTGCTGTTGATGCGTTCTTATGCGTTGTCGGGTAACAGCGCGCATTACGATGCCGTAATCGAAGCGCTGGAAGACCGCGGTTTGCGGGTCATTCCCGCTTTTGCTTCGGGTCTGGATGCCCGTCCGGCAGTCAATGCCTTTTTCATGGAGCGCGGCGAACCCATCGTTGATGCAGTCGTGTCGCTGACTGGCTTCTCTCTGGTGGGCGGACCTGCCTATAACGATACCGATGCTGCCCAGGAGCTTCTCGAATCCCTCGACGTACCGTATTTAGCGGTGCAGGGACTCGAGTTTCAGAGCCTGCAGGATTGGCAGTCGTCTTCGATGGGTTTGATGCCTGTCGAGGCGACCATGATGGTGGCGATCCCGGAACTCGATGGTGCCACCGGCTCCATGGTGTTTGGCGGGCGCTCTGAGGGAGCCTCGGGCGAAAAGTTTGATATGCAACCCGAACCGGAGCGGATCGATCGTCTCGCGGATCGTGTGGCAAGATTGGTGTCACTGCGGCATACCCCCATTGCCGAGCGCAAAGTAGCGATCGTGTTGTTTAACTTCCCGCCCAACAGCGGTGCGGCGGGCACCGCCGCGCACCTCAGCGTTTTTGAGTCGCTCTTCAATACCCTCTCGGCGATGCGCGATGAGGGTTACCACGTCGAGCTTCCGGAGACGCATGCCGAGCTGCGCGACGCCATCCTAAACGGCAATGCTAAGCAGTTTGGCGCCGAGGCAAACGTACACACGCGAATCCCGGTGGATGATCATGTCCGATCGGAGCCCTGGCTCAAAGAAATCGAAGAGCAATGGGGTCCCGCTCCCGGACGGGAATGGACCGATGGCCAGCATTTGTTTGTGCTGGGTGAGTCCTTTGGCAATGTGCTGGTAGGCATTCAGCCGCCCATGGGTTACGAGGGCGACCCCATGCGCATGCTGTTCGAGGGTGGGTTGGCGCCAACCCACGTATTTTCTGCCTTCTATCGCTGGTTACGCGAAGATTTTTCCGCCAATGCGGTGCTGCATTTCGGCACCCATGGCTCTCTGGAGTTTATGCCCGGCAAGCAAGTGGGGCTCTCGGGTAAGTGTTGGCCTGACCGGTTGATTGCGGACTTGCCCAATATTTATTTGTATGCGGCTAATAACCCGTCCGAGGGTTTGATCGCCAAGCGTCGCGCGGCTTCTACCTTGGTCAGCTACCTGACTCCCCCCGTGACGCATTCCGATCTGTATCGTCATCTTGTGGATTTGCGTGCTGCAATCGATCACTGGCGGCAGCGGCCCGCGGATCTCGATACGGCCGCAGAGCAGACCATGATCGACACCGTGCTCTCCATCGCTGCACGCTGCGAGCTCTGCAAAGAGGGCGTCGAGTGGCCTGCCGATCAATGGACCGTAAAAATGAGCGCGCTGCGAGATCAGCTCGATGAAATCGAGCAGGCACTCATTCCTTTCGGCTTGCATGTGGTGGGTGAGCCGCTGAAGCCTGAAGAGCGGCATGAAATGCTTTTGGCAATGGCCGAATCCAGCGGTGCGCCGGGTGTTAACCCCGAGGCATTTGGCGAGGCTGTTCAGGACGCGGACACTGCAGCACTTGAGGAATTACTCGCCGACACGATGTCATCGCCCGAAGAGGGCGCGTCAGCTTCACTCGCGAAGACGCTGCTACAAGCAGGCGAAACCCTTGGCGAAGATCACGAACTCAGAGCGATTCTGCGGGCCCTCGACGGACGATTCATTCAGCCCGTAAAAGGCGGTGATGTGCTCCGCGCGCCCGAGATTCTGCCTACTGGACGCAATCTGCATGGTTTTGATCCGTTCCGGCTGCCTGCAAGTTTCGCGCATTCTGAGGGGTGCAGGCAGGCCGAGCAATTGCTGGCCCGTCATCAGGCCGACGCGGGCGTGCTGCCAGAATCGGTCGCCCTGGTGCTGTGGGGTACGGATAACCTGAAGACTGAGGGAGTCAGCATTGCTCAGGCGCTCGCTTTGTTGGGTGCCGAACCGCGACAGGACAGTTATGGTCGAGTGGTCGGTGCGCGCCTGCTGCCGCTGGAGCAGTTGGGGCGTCCACGGATTGATGTGCTGGTGACCTTATCGGGCATCTTCCGTGATCTGCTGCCTATGCAAACCCAGTTGTTGGCTGAGGCGAGCTGGCTGGCTGCGACCGCAGATGAAGATATCGAACAGAATTTTGTGCGTAAGCACGTGCTCGCCTATCAGGAAGAGCACGGCTGTGATCTCGAGCAGGCTGCGTTACGTGTATTCAGTAATGCCGAGGGCGCGTATGGCTCCAACGTGAACCTGATGCTCGACAGCGGCCGCTGGGAGGACGAGGAAGAACTCGCCGACTGCTACACGCAGCGAAAGGGATTTGCGTATGACCGGCATGGCAAGGTCTCCCAGCAGTCAGATCTGCTGAACCGTGTGCTCGAGGATGTTGAGCTCGCTTATCAGAACCTTGACTCAGTCGAGCTGGGGGTCACCACTGTTGATCATTACTTCGGCACCCTGGGCGGAATTAGTCGGGCAGTACAGCGAGCTCGCGGCGAGCGCGTGCCGGTATACATTGCTGACCACACTGCAGGTGGTTCAGGTCGTGTACGAACACTGAATGAGCAGGTCGCTCTCGAGACGAGAACGCGTCTGCTCAATCCGAAATGGTATGAATCGATGTTGGACCACGGTTACGAGGGTGTGCGGCAGATCGAGGCGCATATCACCAACACCATGGGCTGGTCAGCCACCACAGGCGATGTTGCCCCCTGGGTTTACAAGCAACTATCCGAGACATTTGTGCTGGATGAGGACATGCGTCGTCGTCTGGCAGAGCTCAATCCGGTGTCGGCCGCGCGCATGGCAAACCGGCTCATAGAAGCACAAGAAAGAGAGTACTGGGGGGCCGATGAAGAGAGCATCGATGCCCTGAAACGGGCAGGAGAAGACCTTGAGGATTTCCTCGAAGGTGTCACAGGAGAGGTGGCAGCATGAATTCACCGAATCAACACATTCCGGTCAGTAACATTGATCCGGGCAAGAACGTCGGCGACGGGGAGGGCAGCGTTCAGGTCCACCTTGAAGAGGACCTGATGCAGACCAGTGCCAAGGTCTTTGCTGTCTACGGGAAGGGCGGTATTGGCAAGAGCACCACCTCATCGAACCTGTCGGTCGCGTTTTCAAAGCTGGGTAAGCGCGTGATTCAGATCGGCTGTGACCCAAAGCACGATTCGACCTTCACACTCACCAAGGCACTTATGCCGACGGTGATCGATGTGCTGGAGTCGGTTGAGTTTCACGCCGAAGAACTGCGTCCAGAGGACTATGTTTACGAAGGTTATAACGGGGTGATGTGCGTTGAAGCGGGTGGGCCGCCTGCTGGTACCGGCTGCGGTGGCTACGTAGTAGGGCAGACGGTGAAGCTTCTGAAACAGCACCACCTGCTCGACGACTCCGATGTCGTGATCTTCGATGTTTTGGGCGACGTGGTATGCGGGGGTTTTGCGTCACCGCTTCAACATGCTGAGCGAGCCTTGGTGGTCACCGCCAACGATTTTGATTCCATTTTTGCCATGAACCGGATCGCAGCAGCGATCAAGGCCAAATCGAAGAACTATGCGGTGCGATTGGGCGGCGTGATCGCGAACCGGAGCGCCGACACGGATGAGATAGACCGCTTCAATGAAGCCGTGGGCTTGAAGCGGCTGGCACATTTTCCAGACCTCGATGTGATTCGGCGGAGCCGTTTGAAAAAGTCGACGCTCTTTGAATTGGATGATTCACCGGAACTGAAGTCAGTCTGTGATGAATATCTTCAGCTCGCCGAACAACTGTGGGCGGGAACCGATCCGCTGCCCTGCGAGCCGATGAAAGACCGTGACCTGTTCGACTTCCTGGGATTTGATTGATGGCATCAGTGAATTATCAAACCCGTCGGGATGAGATCGAAACCTATTTCGATCGCACCGCTGCCGATGCCTGGGCCGCGCTCACATCAGATGCACCCGTCAGCCGGATCCGTCGCACGGTCCGTCGCGGACGTGACGCAATGCGTGAGACGTTAATGGGCTGGTTGCCCGAAGATCTGACCGGTAGCACTTTGATTGACGCCGGCTGTGGTACCGGCACGCTGGCCATCGAGGCGGCTCAGCGCGGTGCCGAAGTCGTAGCCGTTGATCTGTCGCCCACGCTGGTTAATTTGGCCAGAGAGCGCTTGCGTGACCTGAATCAAACTCTGGACGTGACCTTTTTGGTCGGTGATATGCGTGACATGGACTTGGGGTCCTTTGATTACGCAGTCGCCATGGACTCACTGATTCATTACGACGTCGCGGACGGTGTGCAGACACTCGAGGCCATGGCGAAGCAGATTCACCGCAAGATGGTGTTCACCTTCGCGCCGAAAACGCCGCTGCTTGCGTTGATGCACGCCACGGGTAAGTTGTTCCCTCGTGCTGATCGAGCCCCATCCATTGAGCCGGTATCGCCAGCGCGCCTCTCGCGGCATCTCAATGATGCGGGCTTGACCCAGGGCTGGGAGACAGGTCGCTCGCACCGAATTGATGTCGGCTTTTATAAATCCCACGCTATGGAGTTGACGCGACGATGAGTCGTGCTGTCAGCAATGCAGGGACTCGCCTCGCGGGCTTCGGGCACCGCTGGCTCCCCTTTG
>JAHEJH010000147.1 GCA_024638905.1 Luminiphilus sp. | reverse complement strand
ACGCGACGTGCGTGTGATCGACCTGTCCACTGCGCTGAAAGACCAATAGCAGGTGCGCCTGAAGTACTGGCAATAACGAAGATAGGAGCACGATCAAGTCCCAGCCCTCCCCACCGCGCGTGGTGGCTGGCAGTTGCTTGATCTCAACCAGAACCTCCAGCAACGCTGGGTCGTCAGCGAGGGTCTCCAAAATCGAGGCAAACTGGATTTTGTGGTCGCTTTTCGGAGGGAAGCCAAGCTTCGCGTTAACGCCTCCAGGCTTGCGCCATTCACTCTGGGTGGTCAGCAGCATGCCGATCACTACCTGCCAGTCGGGCAGTGATTCAGGGCTCTCGGAAATTGAGAGCGGATCCTTGCCAAGGTGCACCCTCGCTTGGTTTATCGCCGGCATGAGGGCGACCAAGTGGGCGTCAAGTCGTTGCAGAGCATCACCTAAGCGCTCCGAGCTGAGACCACCGATGGTTTCAGCCAACACCGCTTCGGCAGTCTCCGGGTCGTGATGCTGGTTGACGACATCGGCCCAGTCACCCCTGCGTCCCAGCAGGGCCACCAGCAATTCGCTGGCTCGTGACCAGCGATTATCAAAGTGCCTGAGCAACTGAAGAATGCGCTCACCAGCGGCGCCCTCTCCTGCCTGAGCGAGGAACTGCCGGACGGCGTCTTCATACAGCGGCAGTGCGTTGTCGACGGGTTCTACCAGCCCTCCTGTGCCACTTAATATCGGCATTTGACGCGTGAGCTCATGACAGAAGCTGTCGATCGTCCGTATGTTGAGCGTCGTGTCGTCAAGTCGCCACTTTTTACAGGCCGCGTGTTCGATCACTGCGAGCGCCAATTCTCTGGTCTGACGCTCGTGTTCCGCGGTCACCGGAATAGCCTCACGCGCTTGATCGAGCTTCTCGATGACGCGCAGTGCCATCTCACTCGCGGCTTTACGCGTAAACGTGATGGCCAATACCTGCTCTGGCCGATCCACTCTCGCCAGCAGTGCCAGCAGCCGCTGCGTAAGCAACTCGGTTTTCCCCGAGCCCGCGGGTGCACTGACGCAAAAGCTGCGCGACGGATCGATCGCTTCCCGCCGGACAGTTTGATCTGAAGCCGTCAAGCCGAGTCTCCTAGCGCTTCCGGATCAGCGCTGATACTCAGCTCGTTGATGCGACACAGCGACGCGAGGTCGCAATAATCGCAGGCCCCGGGCTGGGGGGTGACGGTGGCCGCCCCGGCTATGAACTCAACGGCCAGCCGCTGCAATGATGCCTCCCACTGCGCGACCAATTCAGGCCATGTGGCGGCGATACCGCGGGTTTGCTGCTCGAGGGATTTGCCATCACCTTTGAGCAGGCCGAGGTCCTCGCCTAATGCGACGAACTGAACCGGGTCGGTCGCCGATAGCTCAGCATAAGCGATGCCTTGTATTGAGGAATCGAGCAGGCTGTATAGCGGTAGCTGCGGCTCCTGTGGACGCTCCCCCAGCCAGCGGGTCCTTGAGGGTGCCCGGGTTTTATAATCGATCACCGCTCTGCGGCCATCCTCAAACTCGTCGATCCGGTCTGGGCGCAGGGTGAGCGACAACCCCTCCACCCGCAGTGTTTGGTTTTGCTCCATCTCCACGACACGAAACGACGCGCTCCGCTCCCGCTCCCGCCGTAACCACTGCCTCAGAAGATCAACGCATACCTGTTGCTCTAGCTGCCAACAAGCCGAACCCGCGCGTTCTCGTAAGCTGTAACCACGCGCCTCGCATGCGCTTTCAGTGTGTTGCATGGCATCTGATACCGCCGCCTCAACCAGGTCCTGCTCATCAGCCGACAATAGTGCGGACAACTTATCGCTGGACTCGATTTGGCGCCACAGTCTGAACAAGGCCTCATGGAGTATTGCCCCTCTCTCGGATGCCGAAATACCCATCAATGTCGGCTGAAGTGAAGGCAGGTTCAGCCGGTGCCTTGCGAAGGCCCGGAAAGGACAGGCCGCCTGATCCCGGATGAGCGACGTGCCGCCAGCTGTCTCAGCCGTCTCTAGACGCAGCGATTCGTCTTCTGGGGCGCGCTCCAATTGCAGTTGGCCAGCCCATCGCGCAGGTGGAAACCACGAGGTGGTGCTGCTGTAAACCTTGCCAGACAGTAAAGCGCTGGCGTGCTGAGGCAGCCCTTGATCGGTGCTGTGGAAGCTGGCGATCGCCTCCCGACTCCCTGCAAGCCAGACCTGAAGTAGCGTGCTGCCCTCCTCGGTCAGCGCCGCTTCATCGATATCGGTCATCCCTAACGATTTCTGAATAGTCGGCGGCAGGAACGGCTCAACCCGCGGCCGGGCCGGCAGTACACCCTGCTGCGCACCACAAACCCATAGCGCATCAAATTGTCCGCCTATGGCTTCAAGCGGCCCCAGCACCTGGATGCTGTCATGGGGGGTTTTGGGCTGAAAGACAGTCGCAGCCAGACAGTCCCGCCAAAGACCGAGGGCCGATTCATACGATTGATGAGGCAGTACCGCTGACAGAGAGACAAGCGCGTCTAGGCTCGCATCAAGACGCTGGAACTGCTGATATTCAATCGAATCCAGTCCCTGGCTACCCGGCCACCCCCAGAGCGCCAAACGCTCACGAATGACTTCCGCCCAATCATCGAGATTTTTGACGCCCATCTGGATCCGACTGGATCTGATCGAGCGGAGGATGCCGGTCACCTCGGATGATGGGTTCTCGCGCGCCGCTATGTGCAGCGTACTCTCGACTGAAATCTCATAGCTACCCGACATGAACTGCGCCTGAATCAACCCGGGGATCATCAGCGAGTCGTCCTTAAATGCCAGATACGGCGAACGAGTCAGACTTAACCACTGCGGGCGACTTAGTGGCCCCACCTCCCATTCCAGCGCAGTCAGCGCATCACGGAACAAAGGTGTGCTGGCCAGTGGCATGCCGGTCGCAAAATTGACAGGTAGATCGTTATAACGAGCATCGAGGCAATCAAATTCCTGCCGAAGAAAGTACTCGAGACGATTGCGATCAGTAGCCATATCCAGCAGCACAATCCCGACTCTTGCCCCCGCGTCAGTGCCGCTCGTGCGGGCCCATTGCGCGGCAGCGAACAGCTCGTCATCCCGGTTAAGAAAACTGTGGACCGGCATATCTGCATGGTGACATCTGTCCGGCTCGAGCAGCGTTACGCTAGCCAGATGCTCGAGTGCTTTACGCGTCAGCGGCGGCACATCAGGTACGGTAAAAAGCCCCACTGGCGGTCGTTCTGTCACCGGCACCGACAGCAGCTGCTGATAAGCTCCATAGCGTGATAACGCCCCCAGCTCTTTGAGCCGCGCGCTGTATTGGTGAGCCCAGTCCGCAAAAATCCGGCAGTCATCGTCATAATGAAAAGCTGACCAAAGATCTTTCACGGCGGCGCCGTCATGCATCATCAGCTTGTTCCAGGCGGCCTGCGCGCGCTGGGCGGCCGCTCTGGGGTGGGTGAGCGAGAAGCCGATACGTTCCTCTAGGTCACCTCGGATGAGCTGCTGCCAGACAGCCAAGTCCTGTTGTGGCGTCAGCAGGCGCGCGGGAGGCAGTCGACCGGACTCCACGGCGTGGAGCCATGCTTGCTCCAACCAGCTATCGACCGTTGTCACCCTGGGGGTCGCTACGATCGGGCTGTTACTTCCACAATGTCTGACCCAGCTTTCTGTGACCTCGCGTGCAAGCCGTTTACCCGGCGTCACGATGCACGCGCCCGACTCCAGTAAGGGTAAGAAGAGCGGTAAATCAACAGTCAAACGCATAGTATGGAGTATCCCATGGGCGCCGGAGGGTCGGGAACCCGCCGACGGGGGATGTGTCGATTGATACGACAGATTCAGGAACAGGCTGGCGGCGGCTGAATTTCGCTCACTGAATCGGTAAACTCCCGCTCCGCCCGCAGAGGGACAGGCTCAATCAAGTCGGTAGCGAGCCCAACGTGGCTTGGAGCGATCCGGGCCGAGAGCAACGAGGACAGCATAGTGGCCAATCCCCAGATTCATAACGTGAACGTAGCGGATCAACGCGTCTTGATCTCGCCTTCGGCATTAAGGGACATCGTCGAGATTCCTGGTGGCATCTATGGATTCGTGTCAGCCTCCCGGACAACCATCGAACGGATCATTGATCGACAGGATCATAGATTGATGGTCGTAGTGGGCCCCTGCTCGATCCATGACGTGGATGCAGCCTTGGACTATGCCAATCGGCTCAAAGACTTGTCGGCACGGGTCGCAGACAACCTGTACCTTGTCATGCGAGTTTATTTTGAGAAACCGCGGACAACCGTTGGTTGGAAGGGTCTGATCAATGACCCCAACCTCGACGATTCTTTTGAAATTGAGAGTGGTCTTACGATCGGTCGCACGTTGCTCAGGGATATTCTGGCGCTGGGGCTGCCAACCGCCACGGAAGCGCTCGACCCCATTACGCCGCAGTACCTGCATGATCTCATTAGCTGGTCAGCCATCGGCGCGAGAACCACCGAATCACAAACCCACCGCGAAATGGCGAGCGGGCTGTCTTCTCCCGTGGGTTTCAAAAATGGCACAGACGGTGGTTTGGCGGTAGCGGTGAATGCATTGCAGTCAGTTGCCAATCCCCACCGTTTTTTGGGTATCAACTCGAAAGGCAAGGTCTCGGTTTTTGAAACCAGCGGCAATCGGTACGGCCATATTGTGCTCAGAGGCGGAAGCCAAGGCCCCAATTACCGTGCCGAGCACATTGCTCAATGTGAGACAGATCTTCAGGCCGCGGGCCTGCCTGCCAATATCATGGTCGACTGCAGTCACGCCAATTCCGAGAAGGATCCTGCGCTGCAGCCCGCCGTAGCGCGCAATGTGAGTGAGCAGATTATCGATGGCAACCAGTCGATCATCGGGCTCATGTTGGAAAGCCATCTTGAGGCGGGGAACCAGGCGATTCCGGAGAACCTGTCGGCGTTACGCTATGGCGTGTCAGTGACGGATGGATGTATCGATTGGACGACCACAGAGTCGCTCATCCTGGAGCTCTCTGAGGCCACCGCCGGGGCACTGAAAGGACGATCGGCCTAGTAGTAAGCCTGACTGCGGTCACTGTGATCGGTGTTATCGCGAACGCCTGCGAGCTGGGGGATTTGCTCAAGCAGGGTTTTTTCAACCCCACCTTTTAAGGTCATATCCACCGCGCTGCAGCCCTGACATCCGCCACCAAACTGCAACACCGCAAACTGGTCCTCTGTCACCTCGATCAGTGAGACTTCGCCACCGTGAGCGGCCAGTGAAGGATTAATTTCGTTGTACAAAACGTAGTTGATGCGGTCCTCGAGCGGACTGTCGTCGGACACGCGAGGCATTTTTGCGTTGGGCGCTTTGATCGTGAGCTGCCCTCCCATTCGGTCCGGAGAGTAATCGACCAAGGCATCTTCCAAAAACGGGATGCTTCTGCCCTGGAACCACGCAGTGAAGTGCTCGAAAGGCTCCTCGACGTCGCCCTCTTCCATGTCGCCCTCGCGACAGTAGGCGATGCAGGTTTCTGCTCTGGGAGTGCCGGGGTCATTAATGAACACGCGGACACCGAGCGCGTCCTCCTGCTTAGAAAGCAGCTCTGCCAAATACTCCTGCGCCGATTCGGTAATGGTGATCATATGGGGCTCGTCCAGGTAATAACCTACTAAAACAGTCGGATAATAACGGTTTTGTGTCGTGTCTGACAATGCGCCCCCTGTCGCTGCGGGGCGCAGCACCGTAAAAGGTGTAGCCCGCGCCCCGGGGGTGAGCCATCTGGATTAGACTTGGTCACCATGAGCGAGCATCCCCAGGCAGAGAGCCTCACAAGCCGGCTGAATCAGTCAGAGCGGGCACGTTTGGTGGCTGATATCGACGCAGCCCTGCCCCGGGTGCATCGTTATGCACCCGCCACGCCCATTCTGAGCATCCCCTCGCTGGATGCACTTATTAAGGGGCACGTTCTGCTCAAGGCGGAGTGCGCGCAGGCGACGGGGTCGTTCAAAATTCGTGGTGCATTGAACGTGATGACACAGCTCTCTCGCCAAGGAGCGGATCGCGTGATCGCTTTTTCCTCGGGCAATCATGGCATTGGCGTCGCTTATGCCGCGCAATGCCTTGGGATGAGCGCGACGATTGTGGTACCTCATGATGCGCCTGAGGCGAAGGTTGATTGTATTCGTCGCCTCGGAGGCGAAATCGTCTGGTATGACCGGCTGTCAGAGGACCGCGAGCAGGTTGCGAATGCCCTTCAAGATAAAACGCCGGCACCAGTGGTAAAACCCTACGATGACTGGGACACCATTGCGGGTCAGGGCACGTGTGGCGCTGAGGTCATTGCGCAGGCTCCGGGGGTTATCGACACAGCCATCATCTGCACGGGTGGTGGTGGGCTGGCCGCTGGGATTGGTACTTATCTCAAATCACACTATCCCGACACCCGCGTCGTCACCGCTGAGCCAGAGGGCTGGCAAGACCATTACCTTTCATTCCAAAGTGGTAAGCGGATCAAAGCCCCTGGCGATGGCACGCAATGGTGTGACGGTCTGCTGGCGCCCATCCCCGGGGAACTGACTTTCTCTATTAATCAGGCAAATGACGCAGAAGGTTTATGCGTGTCTGATGAGCGGGTTGCAACGGCCATGAGGACTGCTTGGCAGTGCCTTGGCATCAAACTGGAACCCAGCGGTGCCGTCGCGCTGGGGGCGTTACTATCCCAGCCCGAGTTATTTCAGGGGCAGCGAGTCCTGGTAACGCTCACTGGCGGCAATGTCGATGACCAGCGATTTTCAGAGTGTCTGGCGTTAGCTGGGTAATCCCGACAGCCAAATCATCAGGGCCACCAAGGCAACGCTGATCAGCGCGGTAGCAGCAATTGCGTCGGCTACGCCATCTTCAAGGTTACTTTTCGACATGAAGTTCTCTCCGGTCGCCTCACATGAGGGATCGCACTAGGATCAAAGGGCATCTGTTGATTCCATGCCCTCGCGGGCGGCGCGATTGTAACGGTTATCGCGCCCGTTTCTCCAGTCGTTGTCAGTACATTTTGCAGATTCACCGGCCAATGAAGGGACTGTGCCAAAATAGGCCTGCGGGAAGATTTCTGCCCAGCCAATAGCCACGGCATTCATCTTCTTCGTCGCCACCAACACGAGACTGGATGATTCATGGAAACAGGCATCACCTTTACCTTTGCCGCCATATTTCTTGGTGCGGCAGTGCTGTCATCGATTGCCCTCTATGCCCGGCAACCCATTATCATTGCCTACATTGCGCTTGGTGTGGCGCTGGGCCCCTTCGGCTTGGGCGTGGTATCCGACATGGAACTGGTGTCAGGCGCCGGCCACGTCGGCATTATTTTTCTCCTGTTTCTACTGGGGCTCGACATGAAGCCGATCGCCCTGTGGAACAGTCTGCGCCAATCAACTCTGGTCGCGCTGATCAGCGCGGCAGTCTTTGCTGCAGCAGGCTACGGCTTGAGCCGTCTGTTTGGGTTCAGTGGAATGGATGCTCTGCTGATCAGCGCGGCGCTGGTATTCTCGTCAACGATCATTGGTATCAAGCTGTTACCGACCACGGTGCTGCATCATCGTCACCTCGGTGAGCTCATGATCGCCCTACTCCTGTTCCAGGATCTGCTTGCCATCATTGTTTTGGTCATGATCGAAAGCGCGGGCGGAGAGACATCTGGCATGTGGGCCCTGCTGCGGCCGTTACTGACGCTCCCCCTACTAGGAGCTGTCAGCTGGCTGAGTGTCCGAGGGGTTTTGCTACCGCTCATCAAGCGTTTTGATCGCTATCACGAGTATATCTTTCTGCTGTCGATCGGATGGTGCCTTGGCATGGCGGAACTGGCCATTTGGATGGGGCTATCTGCTGAGATTGGCGCCTTTATCGCGGGCATCAGTATCGCCAGTAGCCCCATCGCTCAGTACATCGCCATCAGCTTGAAGCCGTTGCGAGATTTCTTTCTTGTGGTCTTTTTCTTTTCTGTGGGGAGCGGTCTCGACATGGCTCTACTCCCACAGGTGGCTCTCCCCGCGGTCGTCATCGCCGCCTTGTTCCTGGCGCTCAAGCCCGCCGTGTTCCACCTGCTGGTCCGCGGCGTGTTTGACGAACCTAAACTCAGCTGGAATCTGGGTCTACGGCTAGGCCAGTGTAGTGAGTTCGCCCTGCTCATTGCATTCTTGGGGCTGTCAAAGGGCCTGCTGGGGGGTGCAGCGGCGACGCTGATTCAGGCGGTCACTGTCATAACGCTGCTGGTGTCGTCTTATCTGGTCGTACTTGCACTGCCGAACCCGATTGCGATCAGGGAGTCACTGCGCCGCGACTGATTCGGCTACGAGTGCTGTCTCGGCTGAGGGGCAGGAGAAGCCGCCGACAGACGTCGGCGGCGGAGAG
>JAHEJH010000144.1 GCA_024638905.1 Luminiphilus sp. | reverse complement strand
ACGTCGTCGATACAAATTCGCTCGTTAAAACGATTCAGATGAGGGGATATGTAACGGCCAACGCGCTTGCCAGAATGCACCAATGCGGCGGACAAGACAGTCACGACGCTGCCCTTACCGTTTGTCCCGGCGACCGTCAGCGTTGTTGGCGGTGAGGAGAGCAGTCCTAGGGTTTGGGCGACATCAGAGACTCGATCCAGTCCCAGCTCGATTTCTACCGGGTGCTGTGATTCAAGACGTTCCAGCCACGCGCTCAGCGACAGTGGGGCCATGCTCAGGCTAGGCAGCGCCCCCATCGGCCTCAATCACCTCGCCTTCCAACACCGGTGCAGGTTGCCCTGGCGGCGAGAGATTGGTGAGCTTGGCAAGCACACGGGCGAGGGTTTCACGCATGTCATTGCGGTGCACAATCATGTCGATCGCGCCATGCTCGAGCAAAAACTCGCTGCGCTGGAAACCCTTGGGGAGTTTCTGGCGAATAGTTTGCTCGATAATGTTAGGGCCGGCAAAACCGGCTCGCGCATCGGGCTCTGCGATGTTGATATCCCCCAGCAAGGCCAAAGACGCAGAAACGCCCCCGTAAATGGGGTCGGTTAACACCGAGATATAGGGCGTACCCTGCCCCTTCAAACGCTCTATCACCGCAGATGTCTTGGCCATCTGCATCAGCGAAATCAACGCCTCCTGCATTCGGGCACCGCCCGAAGCTGAGAAGCAAATCAGGGGAAGGCCCTCCTCGAGCGCGACCGTTGCGGCACGGGTGAACTTTTCACCCACCGCGTATCCCATTGAGCCGCCGTGAAAATCGAACTCGAATGCCAGCGTGACCAACTCGACCCCGAGAATACTGCCTCGCATGGCAATCAAGGCGTCTTTTTCACCTGTACTGCGTTGAGCAGCAGTCAAGCGATCGCGATATTTACGTTTGTCTTTGAACTTGAGGTGATCGACCGGCTCGAGGTCGGAAAACAACTCCGTCGCACCCCGGTCCATACACAGCTCAAGGCGACGGCGCGCGCCGATACGCATGTGGTGATCACACTTCGGGCACACCTCAGCATTTCTTTCCAGGTCGGGCTTATAGAGAATCGCCTCGCATTTCACGCATTTTTTCCAGAGCCCCTCAGGGACGCTGGTGCGGTTTGCGCTCTCATCTTTATTGACGCCGGATGGCAGGATTTTGTCAATCCAACTCATGGGATTCCCCAACGCGGAAACGGCAGAGTATACGAGGGTGCGGTTTCTCTATGAAGGTGAAGAGTCCACACCCGCGCGGATACTTTGTAGCAGTTTTACCGCGGCGCCGTGAATCTGGATCTCTTCCAAACCTTCGGCAGAATGGGCTTTTTGCTGCATTTCTGCGATTAGCGCACTGCCGACGACTACCGCATCAGCACAAGCCGCCACCACACTCGCGCTGGCCGCGTTTTTGATACCAAAACCAACTGCAATGGGAAGAGCCGTCTTTTCGCGGATCAGGGCAACGCTGCGAGCCACTTCATCGGTGTCCAGCTCCCCCGAACCGGTAACGCCCTTTACTGCGACGTAGTAGATGAACCCGCGTGCCCGCTCAACGATTTTTTGCACGCGGGGCTCGGGCGTGGTCGGCGAAATCAGAAAAATATTATCGAGACCGACATCCTTCAGAGCGCCGTCGATCGTGTCTACCTCCTCAGGGGGCAGGTCAACAGTAATCAAGCCGTCGACCCCTGCCTCAGCACTGGCTGCTGCAAATGCCTCATAGCCAAAGCGCTCGATCGGGTTGGCGTAGCCCATCATTACGATGGGTGTCCGATCGTTGTCTTTCCTGAACTCTGCCACCATGGTGAGCACCCGGTGCAAGCTCATGCCGTTGGCCAGCGCACGCTCATGACCTTTTTGAATCACCGGCCCCTCGGACATCGGGTCAGAAAATGGCACCCCCAGCTCCAGAATATCTGCTCCGGCACCAACCAGGCTGTGCATTAAGGGCACCGTGCCCTCAGGACTGGGGTCGCCCGCCACTACGTATGGGATCACGCCTCTGCGCTTGTCAGACTGCAGATCGGCAAAGACCTGTGTGAGACGACTCATCGCGATGATCAGACTTCAATGCCGTCGAGGGCGGCCACCGTCAGGATGTCCTTATCGCCTCGTCCGGACAGATTCACCACAATGTGTTGCTCCGGCGACATGCTAGCGGCAAGCTTCTCAGCATGCGCCATCGCATGCGCCGTCTCCAGTGCGGGCATGATGCCCTCGACACGCGTCAGTCGATGGAAAGCTGCCAGGGCCTCATCATCGTTAGCCGCGACATACTGGACCCGGCCAATATCCTTCAACCAGGCGTGCTCAGGCCCTACGCCGGGGTAATCGAGTCCGGCAGACACAGAGTGGGTCTCAAGGATCTGTCCGTCTTCATCCTGCATCAGATAGGTGCGGTTACCGTGCAGAACGCCAGGACTGCCGACCGACAGCGGGGCTGCGTGCTCACCGGTCTCCAAACCCTTGCCACCCGCCTCAACGCCGTACATCGCTACGCTCTCATCCTGCAGAAACGGGTGAAACAGTCCGATTGCATTGGAGCCGCCACCCACGCAGGCCACCAGCGCATCCGGCAACTTACCGTACTGCGCCAGGCTCTGCGCACGCGCCTCACGCCCAATGACGCTCTGAAAGTCCCGTACGAGCATGGGATAAGGATGAGGACCTGCGACCGTGCCAATGATGTAGAAGGTATCCTCCACGTTCGTGACCCAGTCACGCATGGCTTCGTTCATGGCGTCTTTCAAAGTCCGTGAGCCCGAGGTCACGGACACAACCTGCGCACCCAAGAGCTTCATTCGATACACATTGAGCGCTTGTCTGCGGATATCCTCCTCGCCCATAAATACGTGGCACTCTAAACCTAGTCTTGCTGCAACCGTCGCACTGGCCACTCCATGCTGGCCCGCCCCGGTCTCGGCGATCACCCTCTTCTTGCCCATATGTTTGGCCAGCAGTGCCTGCCCAATCGTGTTGTTCACCTTGTGCGCACCGGTGTGATTCAAATCCTCGCGCTTGAGCAGGATCCTCGCACCGCCAATGGCATCGGATAGCCGGGCCGCTTCATATAAGGGTGAAGGGCGACCCACATAGTGCGCGAGGTCCTCGTCGAACTCTCGCTGGAACGCTGCGTCGTCTTTGAGCCGCTGATACAACTGCTCCAAATCCGAGAGCGCCGACATCAGGGTCTCTGCGACAAACTTGCCGCCAAAACGGCCAAACCGGCCATTCTGGTCTGGCACTGACGCAAATAATTCGGGAGTTACTTCACTGGTCATAATCCACCTTCGCTCATTTCCGACAAAGCGGCTTCAATAAAAGCCCTCATCCGGTCACTGTCCTTGACGCCCTTTTCTCTCTCAACACCGCTGCTGACATCAACCGCTGCAGGTCGCACCTGACAAATCGCCTCGGCGACGTTCTCAGCGTTCAGTCCGCCCGCTAACATCAATCGCCTCTCGAGCCCCTCATGAATCCATGCCCAATCGAACCGCTGGCCTGTACCGCCAAACTGACCAGCGTGCGCGCTATCCAACAGCAATCCGCGGGCGGAGCAATACGCACTATCCACGGCCGACAAGTCAACATCAGCTGACATCGCCACGGCCTTCAGGTAGGGGCGCTCAAATTGTTCACAGAATGCCGGGCTTTCCTGTCCATGGAACTGCAAAACGTCCAGCTCGACCCGATCAAGCACCGTCCTCACCAGCTCGACAGTCGGATCAACAAACAATCCGACCAGCGTGCCCGACCCACCGACAGCAGCGTGAATCTCTCGCGCAATCTCCGCCGTCACGTGTCGGGCGCTTGCAGCGTGGAACACGCAGCCTACGGTATCAGCGCCTAGTGAAAGGGCTTGTTCAGCGTCCTCGGGTCTCGTGATGCCGCAGATCTTGATACGCACGGCTCGCCCCGTCCCTAAACGCGTATTCTAGCAGTATTCAGGCGGCTTACAGACGCCCCCATAGAAGGGTTGGCCCGTCAGGCGTCTCCGGGAGTCCGAACGCTGCAGGATAGGCCACACTGACAAGGTACAGGCCCGCAGCCGGCGCGGTGTCGGCAGCTTGGGTACGATCTCGATTCCTCAACACCATCTCAAACCACTCGACTGATGACGACTGGGAGCCTACGGCCAATAGTGAACCGACAATATTGCGCACCATGTGGTGCAAAAAAGCGTTAGCGGTGATGTCGACGACGACATAATCACCTTGTCTGGTAACAGTGCAGGCCGTGACACATCGATTGGGTGAGGATGCCTGACAGCTCGCCGCCCGAAAGGCGCTAAAATCGTGCTCGCCTAGCAGGGTCTCAGCGGCATCATTCATGAGCTCGGCATCGAGTGCATGGCGGTACCAGGTCACTAAGCTGTGAAGCAGCGCTGGTCGAGTCGACGTATTGCAGATGATGTAACGATATCGTCGCGCCGTGGCACTGAAGCGCGCGTGAAATGCTTCACCCACTTCCTGCGCCCAATGGACTCTGATATCAGCTGGCAGGTGCCGGTTTGTCCCCATGACCCAGGCCTTGAGGCTCCTGCCGACCGGGTCATCGAAGTGCACCACCTGCGCAAATCCATGAACGCCGGTGTCGGTTCGGCCGGCGCAAGTTGTCCTCACGGATTCCCCAGCGATCTCCTGAAGAGCTGCCTCCAGTGCCTCCTGAACGGTAGGCACGCTCAGGTGCGGTTGTGCCTGCCAGCCATGGTAATGACCGCCGTGGTACTCAATCCGCGCCGCAACACGGGTGCCTGGGGCCATTGGCGAATCCGAAAGCCTCAATGACTCAGGACGCCTCTAGCCGCAATAGCAACTCGCGGGCCTCTGCCTGCTGCGGTAGGTCTCCTTCCTTGATGACCTCCATCAACACAGGACGAGCACCGTCCTCATCCCCCATATCGAGATAGGCGCGGGCAAGATCCAGCTTGCTATCCACGGGGTTGGTCTCAACCCCGTGGATAGACTCAGTCGTATCAAAACTCTCTGCTGTCGGTATCTCTGCAGCATCGGCCTCAGCATCGAGCGGACTCAGTTCGAGACCCGATGTGTCGGGGGACAACGAAGCGTCACCCCTTGTTTCGTCCGATTTAGCACCGTCGGCACCTGTCTCCGAAGTGCGGTCACCGACCGCACCCTCGAGGGGTGCCAGCTGCAGACCTTGCTCATCTTCAATCGAAGACAAAGATGCCGCCTGCCCCGCCTCAGATTTTTCAGGTACCAGCGGATCCTCGAATGCAGACGGCCCAGCGTCGAGCCGGGGCACCTCCTCAACGACATCAACCGATTCAACTTCGGACTCAGGCTCCGCATCTTGGCCATCGTTGAGCGCAAAAGCGGGGTCTGCGGAGAAAGAAAGCTCACTCAGGACTGACGCCTCCTCCGACTCCTCTGCGCGCTCCTCACTGCGCTGAGCGACGGTATCTCCTGAAGGCGAGGTAAGTGTCATGCCCGCATCGAGTAGCATCTGCCGGGCCCGCTCGAGCAATTCAGGGCTATCTCCCTGCTCCAGCCGCCCTAACAGCGCACCCGCCTCGGCGAACTGTTCCAGCTCGACGTAACACTCAAGCAGGCACATGTTTAGCGAGGCCGAGGTTAATCCCTCTGCCAGCGCGTCACTCAGTACCTCCACCGCCTGGTCAGTGCGACCATAGGCAATGTATATCTGGGCCTCCTCGACCACCTTCGACACCATGATCTGTGGATCAGACAACCGCGAGGGGCTACTCACCTCATCAATCTCCTCAGCAGGGAGACTGTCTTTCAAATCGGCATGGCCAATAGATTCAGACTCAGTATTTCGCCGGGTGCGACGCCATATCAACAGCCCACCGCCGATCAATAATGTCGCGATTCCAGTCAGAAAGGGCCACAGCGGCAGTGATTGTGCCGCGCTATTCGGCTGCCCGGCCGGGGCAGATGACGTTTCCACCGCAACCGGAACAGGGGTGGCTACCTGTTGCTGAACAAGCGCTGACCTGAGTGAGGCCAGTTCTGCGTCGCGCTTGGCGAGCTGCGCCTCAAGACTGTCCACGCTTTCCTGCAGTCGACTCACCGTCGCAATCAGCGCCTCTAACTCTCGCCCAAGCGAAGCGGTAGGCACATCCAAAGGCGCTTCATCACTGGGCTCCGCTTCGCTTCCAGCCAACATGGCGGTATCAGGAGGCATATCTGACTGCCCCACCGCCGGCTCTGAAGCTTCCACGGTCTTTGTTTCAGCATCGGCTACCAGCGTCAGGCCCTGCGACTCGCGGGCAACACCCTGCGCCCATTCCTCATTCTGCAGGGCGACCTCGTCAAGCGCGGTCGCGAGATCGATCCGAATATCCCCGGCGGCTGGAATCTGCAGCACGTAACCAGACTTCAAGCCGTTAATGTTGCCAGCTTGAAAAGCAGTCGGGTTCGCCGCCAAGATCTCCAACATGGTCTGCTCTACCGAGACGCCCAGCGCGGCGCCATCAGAAGCGATGCGCCACAAAGTGTCAGTGTTCACTACAAGGTATTGAGCGCCGGGAACGGGTCTCACCGACGCGCCAGTCGCGTAACCACCTGCATCGGCGCTTGCTTTCTCTGCACCCGAGACCACTACCTGATCGTCGGGCTGCGCCGCTCTTTCGATTGGCGCATCCTGAAGCTCCAACACCGCCGGCCTCGGTGGCAAATCGATCAACACGGTATATTCGCGCAAAAGACGCCCGTCAGGCCACCGCGCCTCGACAACAAAATCAAGGTAAGGCTCCCGCAGCGGCGCCTCTGTCGTCAGCACCACCCGACGCCCTGACTCATCTGACTCCACCTGAAAATTAATGCGGGTCAGGAAGAAGTCTCGTGACACTCCCAGCCTCTCGAACTCGGCGTCAGAGGCCAGATCGACATGCACGTCATTGTCGTTGAGTGCATCGGCCTCAAGCAGCGACACTTCGGCGCGGAATGGCTCATTGAGATAGGAATAAAGTGTGAGCTCGCCTAGCCCTAGGGCCCAGCCGTCACCGGATAGGGTCGCCGAGGACAAAACAGCAGCGGATACGATTGAAATTCTTTTCATTGGCTCGTCGCCTTTACCTTCCTTTGGTTTGGCTTTCACTGGGCCCTGCCGCCATTCCTTGGCGCCAAATATAAAGGGTCCCAACTTCACGAAACGCTCTGGAGATACTCCGACAGCAAGACCTCTGCGATCTGCACGCTGTTCAGGGCAGCTCCTTTGCGTACGTTGTCAGCCACCACCCAAAGATTCAAGCCTCTTGGATGTGAAATATCCTCACGAACCCTGCCCACAAATACCGGATCGGCTCCCGCTGCCTCAGTGACCGGGGTCGGATAGCCGCCGGCTTCGTGACGATCCAGTAGCGCAACCCCAGCCGCGCCCTCCAATACCTCTCTCGCTCGCTCCGCTGAAATGGGCTCTCGGGTCTCGATGTGGACAGCTTCTGCATGACCGTAGAAGACCGGCACCCTCACACAGGTCGGATTCACAAGAATGCCGGGGTCGCCCAGAATCTTTTGCGTTTCCCAGACCATCTTCATTTCTTCGCGGGTATAGCCGTTGTCCTGAAAATTGTCGATGTGGGGTATCGCATTAAATGCAATCTGCTTTGGATATACCTCTGGCTCTGGCGCTTTTCCGTTCAGTAAACGCGCGGTCTGTCCCGCCAATTCCTCAATCGCCGCCTTACCGGTGCCGCTGACCGCCTGATACGTCGCCACGTTGATTCGCTCAATGCCGACTGCGTCATAAATTGGCTTCAACGCCACCAACATGCCAATAGTTGAGCAATTCGGATTGGCAATGATGCCCCTCGACCGATAGCCCGCGATGGCCTCTGGATTCACTTCAGGGATCACGAGAGGGATGTCTTCATCGCGACGAAAATGCGAGGTATTGTCGATCACGACGCATCCCGCAGAGGCCGCAATCGGCGCATATTCGGCGCTGATATCGCCACCGGCCGAAAACAACCCTATCGGTGTCTGGGAAAAATCAAAGGTGCTCAGATCCTGCACCGTGTGATGCTTGCCGCGGAACTGCACCGACTTGCCGGCTGATCGGCTAGAGGCCAGTGGATACAGGGTGTCGACCGGAAACCCGCGCGACTCAAGGATCTCAATCATTACCTCGCCGACCGCACCCGTTGCGCCCACCACTGCCACATTCACTGGCTTCATCATCGTCTCCCTAATGGCCTCGTAACGCCGCCACAACGGCGTCACCCATCACCCGCGTACCGACAGCCGCGGCCTGGTTGCCATCAACAATCAAATCCGCCGTGCGCAGACCCTGCGCCAATACAGAGGCCACAGCGCCTTCTATGGCTACAGCAGCCTCCGGCGCATTGAGTGAGTAGCGCAGTAACATGGCCGCTGACAGGATAGTTGCAAGCGGGTTAGCGCTGTCAGTGCCTGCGATATCCGG
>JAHEJH010000121.1 GCA_024638905.1 Luminiphilus sp. | reverse complement strand
AACGGCATTGGCCGGACTGGTACCCGCCGCGAAGGCGTTAATCCCCGGCTCTTCGTCCAATACAAACAGTGACGGCACGGGCATGTTGGCCGCCAGCGCCATTTCCTGAACGATATTCGCTGCGCGTTGTTCCAGCGGATCGTCCGTGCCCGGCTGCACCAATATGCCGCCCAGCGCCGCCGCAATCTGTTTGCCGCCGCGGGCAAAGTTGATCCAGTTCACCAGCACCACAGCGCCGATGATTAACGTGATCACCGCGCCCACAGCAAAAAAGGACTGCCAGTCGAGCACGCCGGACGACAGACTGGAGTGGCCGTCGCCGGACTCGAAGACGACGAAGCCGACGAGCAACAAGTTGGTCATGCCGATTAATACCAGCACTGCCACCCCGAAAAGCAGGGTCAGAAGGCGGGTGTTACGTCTGGCAATATCCTGTTCGCGGAAGAAATCCACGTGTCAGCGCAGACTCAGGAAAAGCTGACGTTGGGCGCCGCTTGAATCTCGGCACTGTCCTCGAACTCCAGCAGCTCCGCATCCTCTCTGTGCCCAAACTGATTGGCGATCACAATATTCGGGAAGGACTGGCGGTAGGTGTTGTAGGACATCACCGCATCGTTGAATCCCTGGCGGGCGAACGCCACGCGATTTTCGGTTGATGTCAGCTCTTCACTGAGCTGCTGCATGTTGGCGCTGGCCTTGAGGTCAGGATAAGCCTCCATGACGACGTTGAGCTTGCCCAAGGCGCCAGCGAGTGCGTTCTCGGCGCCTGCCAGGCTCTTGATGCCACTGGCGGTCACATCGCCGTCGCTCAGATTGCCCAGTGCCGAGGCGGCCTCGTTACGGGCGAGGATGACGGCCTCCAGCGTTTCCCTCTCGTGGCTCAGATAGCCTTTGGCAGTCTCGACAAGATTGGGGATCAGGTCGTAGCGGCGTTTCAATTGGACTTCAATTTGAGCGAAGCCGTTTTTGTACCGATTCGACAATGAGACGAGTTGGTTGTAGATGGCGATCGCCCAGACGATGGCAATGACGGTAACGCCCAGCGTGATCCATGTGCTTGTGTCCATAATGCCTCCCTTATTTGCCATTCCTTTGGCTTATTGGTTATTCCATTCGGTCAAGACGACCCATGCTCGGGCTCACTTGCCCGACGCTCGCAGCGCAAGGGTGAGTCCACCGGGATTGAGCTTAGCATCCCGGTCCCGGAGAATTAAATTAGCCCGTTGGGTATCGGCAAAAGTCCCGAGGTTTTTACGGCACCCAGAGTGTTAAAGTCTGCCTCTGAACCAGCGATTGGTGAAAGGATGCACAAGAAGTACTCGCTCGTTATCGGACTTTTTTATCTCTTGCTCATGGCCTGCGGTGGCGGTGGTGGCAGTAGTAGCACGCCACCTCCTGCGCCTCCGATCGCGGACGATGGCGACCCGGGGGGTGATAGCTCAGGTGATACCGGGGAGTTAGATACCTGCGACGTGCCTTTACAAATCGATTTTGTCGAGGCGGTCACCGACAGCTGGTACCTCTGGTACGACGAGATGGCCGAGGCCGACAAGGCGGACTATAAGTCTGCCCAAGCGTATCTGGATGCGCGGCTGGCGCCTTTGATCGATGACGGGCGCGATCGCGGCTTCTCTTACATGACCACGATCACTGAAGACGAGACCAATATCAGCTCGGGTGCCTATGTTGGGTTTGGTTTTCGCTCCAACTCAACATCCCGGGGGTTGTTCATTATCGATGTTTTCGAGAGCGGGCCCGCCTGGGCAGCCGGCGTCAGGCGCGGGATGGAGCTTGTGGCGGTCGATACGGGTGACGGATTCGAGACGCTCGCACAGCTGAGTGAACGCGAGGCAACCAGCGAGGAGATTTTTGGTTCCAGAGAGGTGGGTGTCGAGAGAGGCTTTCGCTTCAGCCAGAACGGTACACAGTTTGAGTTCTCTATTTCGAAAGATGAACTGGCACCCCCAGCGCTGGCAGGTGAGCCCTTGCTGATCGAGCGCTCGGGCCTTACGCCGGTCGGCTATTTACACCTTCGGCAGTTTATTAATGCGGCACTGACGCCAGACGATGGCTTCTCCTCTCTCACAGATGCCACGATCTTATTTAAAGAAGCGAGTGTGACGGATCTGATTATCGATCTGCGCTATAACGGTGGTGGTTTGTTGAGTGTGGCGGACACCATGATGGACCTGCTGGCCGGCTTGACGGCAACCGGTGACCCCTCCTTCAAGATTCAGGTGAATGACCAGCACCCCGAATTCAACGAAGACCAGGATTACTGGGGCCTTTTTGACGGGCTTCCAGATACGTTCTCTCCCATCCGGATCGCCTTCATTACCTCGCGCTCCACGGCCTCTGCCAGCGAGCTCGTTATCAATGGTCTTGACCCCCACATCGACGTGGTGATGGTGGGCGGCAATACCTTCGGCAAGCAGGTGGGGCAGGGTCGGTGGGATTTGCACGAGTTGGTGGAGGGTCTTGAGCGGGAAGATTGCGATGTTGCCTTGAGGCTCACTGCATTTGAGATTGTGAATGGTGATAACGAGGGCGGCTATCATCAGGTGGGTCTCGAAGGCTCCGGTCGTTTCACCCTTTGCGTCGCCGAGGACGATATCTCAAGTCCTTTTGGGGACCCGCAGGAGGCCTCGGTCGCGACTGCGCTTGATTGGTTCGGTACCGGCTCCTGCCCGTCCTCGGCCTCGGGCAGCAGGAATGGTTTGATGGCTAATCAGCACGTCGCGTTGCCAGCCTGGTTGGAAGCGGAATATATTCCCGAGCGTATCGACGCAAACCTGCGCTAGGTCGGGTTATCTACTCCCGGCTAGTCGGGACAGTGAACCAGTGAGGTCAATATCACCATGAATGACAGTGTGAGCTCCGGCGAGCTCTTTTTGAATATTGTGAGCAGTCGGCGATCGATGCGGGACTTTAAGCCCGATCCAGTGCCGAAAGACATCATCGAATCGGTCTTCGGGGGTGCCCAGCGCGCACCGAGTAACTGCAACACGCAGCCGTGGTTCGTTCACGTGGTCACGGGTGAGACGCTGGAGCAGCTGAGGGCCGAGCTGCCCGCCAAGTTTGGGGCCGGCGAGATCGCGCTCGATTTTCCCTACGACGGTCAATACAAAGGGGTCTATAAAGACCGCCAGTACGCGTCGGCGACGGCGCTCTACGATTCGCTGGGCATTGGGCGTGAGCAGAAGGCCGAGCGCAATGCCTGGTTCATGCGCAACTTCAGTTTTTTTGACGCGCCTGCGGTGGCTTTCTTTACCTTGCCCACGGGCTTTGGTTTGCGCGAGGCCTGTGACCTGGGCATGTTCGCACAGACCGTGATGCTGGGGCTGACAGCGCATGGCTTGGGGTCCTGCCCCCAGACCGCGTTGGCTTTTCTCGCCAACGTGATTCGGCCTACCTTGGGGCTCGGTGACCACGAGCAGCTGATGTTTGGTATGAGCTTTGGTTACCCCACCGAGGCGGCGGTGAATGAGGTGTGCACAGATCGGGCGGTGTTAGACGACGTAGTGACCTTCCACTCCTGATGGCTCTCTCTAGCTGATGGCTCTCATTAGCTGATGGCTCTCGTTAGCTGATGGCTCTCGTTAGCGCCCCGGCGCGGCGAGAAAGTCGGTGATGTTCAGGTTGAAGCCCGACAGCGCGTTGAAGTGAAGCGGCGCCGACAGCAACTGTAAATCGTTGAGCCCAAGATGCCTTAAAATTTGTGCGCCGGTGCCGATCAGGCGGTAATTCTGGGGAGGCGCGGGCCGCTGCTCGGCGTGGAGGAGCTGATCCAGATCCTCAAGGATGGTGGCCGGCGTTTCGGCGCCGCCCAGTAGTACCACCACACCTCTGCCGGCAGTGGCAATGTGACTCATTGCGGCGCGATATGACCATCCCGGCGCGCTCGAGGCGTCGAGCTGGGTGCCGAGCAGGTCACGAAGAGTGTTCACCGGCTGCACTCGCACCGGTACCGGTCCAGGCTGGCTCAAATCACCTAGGCTAAGCGCAAAATGCAGCTTGTCGTCGATCAGATCTCTGAAGGTGTGAAGTGTAAAGGGGCCCCACTCGGTCTGGATCGAATCGGCGCTATGCAGCTCGATGGATTGTTCGTGCAGTGACCGATACTCAATCAGATCGGCGATGGTGCCCATGTTGAGTCCGTGCTCTTGGGCAAAGACCTCGAGCTCTGGCCGGCGCGCCATGGTGCCGTCGGGGTTCATGATTTCTACAATCACCGCTGCCGGTGACAGGCCTGCCATCCGCGCCAGATCGACACCGGCTTCGGTATGGCCTGCCCGCTTCAATACGCCGCCGGGTTTCGCCACCAGCGGGAAGATATGCCCAGGCTGACGAATGTCTTTGGGCGTAGCGTTGTCTGCCACTGCCTGCAAGATCGTGTGCGAGCGCTGCGCGGCGCTGACGCCGGGGCCGACCTGCTCGGTGGCGTCGATCGACACGGTGAAATTGGTCTCATGCTGGGAGCGGTTATCGCGAACCATCAACGGCAGGTTCAGCTGCCGTGCCCGCTCTGGTGTAATCGGCATGCAGATCAAGCCGCAGGCTTCCGAGGCAAAGAAATTGATGATCTCCGGCGTGGTTTTCTCGGCCGCAATGATTAAGTCGCCTTCATTCTCACGGTCCTCATCATCCATAAGGATGACCATGCGACCGGCGCTGATGTCATCGAGCAGTGTGGGAATGTCAGACAGCATCGTCAGGCGCTCGGTTAGGAAACGAGCTCAATCGCAACCGCGGTGGCTTCGCCGCCGCCGATACACAGCGCAGCAACACCGCGTTGCTTGCCATAGTGTTCTAGCGCATGCATCAGGGTCACGATGATCCTTGAGCCGGTCGAGCCGATCGGATGGCCTTGCGCGCAGGCGCCGCCATGGACGTTGACGCAGGCGGAGTCGAGATCCAGCGCATGCGTTGTCAGCATGGTGACCATCGCGAAAGCTTCATTGATCTCCCACAGATCAACTTCAGAAGCGGACCAGCCTGCCTTAGCCAACACCTGCTCTGCGGCGCCAATCGGTGCGAGTGTGAAATCCTCCGGTGCCAGGCTGTTTCGGGCGTGTGCCACGATGCGGGCGCGCGGTTTGAGGCCATGGCGTGCGATTGCGTCTTCGCTGGCCAACAGCAGGGCGCTGGCGCCATCAGAGATGGAGCTGGAATTAGCCGGTGTGATGGTGCCGCCCTCGGCAAACGCGGGCCGGAGCTGCGGAATTTTCTCGAGGTTGGCTTTGTGAGGCTGCTCATCCACCGACACCGTATGCTCACCGCGCCGGGTGCGGATAGTAACGGGCGCTATTTCCCGGGCGTTAAGACCCTCATCAATCGCACGTTGTGCGCGCGTAAGGCTCTCAATGGCAAAGGCATCCATGCCCTCGCGTGTCAGGCCATGGGCATCAGCCGTTTTTTGCGCAAAGGTGCCCATGGCGGCCCCGGTGTAGGCGTCTTCGAGGCCATCGATAAACATGTGATCAAACAGTTTGGTGTGCCCGAGCCGCTGACCCTTGCGCCCGCTCATCAGAATCTGCGGCGCGTTTGACATGCTCTCGAGCCCGCCGCTGACCACGAGCTGGTTGGTACCGGCGGCGATGCTGTCGATGCCAAAAATGGTGGCCTGCATGCCGCTGCCGCAGGCCTTATTAATTGTGACTGCGCCAGTGGTGCTTGGAATGCCGGCTGCGAGCATAGCTTGCCGCGCTGGGCACTGCTTAAGCCCCGCCGGTAGTACGCAGCCCATGAATACCTCATCGACTGCCTCGGGTGACACGCTGGCGCGCTCAAGCGTGGCGGCAATCGCAGTGGTGCCCAATTCATTGGCAGTGGCGTCGGCGAGGTCGCCCAACAATCCGCCCATCGGCGTGCGGGCGCCATCGACAATCAGTACATCGGACATGGCGTGGCTCTCAACAGATACGAGGGCGGGCATTTAGCCCGAACTCCGAGCACCCTGCAAGTTCAGTCGGGGCTGGCGTTTACCGCAAACGACTTGTCGCGCACGGCGGTGCGAAATGCCGAGGGCGTCAGTCCGGTTTGCTCGCGGAACATGCGGCTGAAATGTGAGGGGTCATTGAGGCCCACTGCCACCCCTACCTCGGTGATCGACAGATTGGTTCGGCGGAGCAGCGCCTGCGCTTCGTCCAGCCTTCGTTGCTGGAGGTACTGGCCGATGGACGCGCCGGTGGCAGATTTGAAGCGTCTGATCAGTGTCCGAGGGCTGACGCCTAACTGCACGGCCAGCGCGGTCATAGCGGGGGCGGCGCGCAGATCCCGATTCAGCTGAGTTTGGACGTCGGCAATGAGTTCATCGTGATGCAGGTCCTTTGGCGCGCCAACCGGAGAGGGCGAAAAGCGTTGCCGAATTTCTGGTGAGAATTGATTCTCGATATGACGCGCCACCCGGGGCGAGAACAGCTCCCCGCAGAGATACACCATCAGGTCAGCCACCGAGTTCACGCTGCTCACACAAAACACATTGTCAGACTGGGTGATCAGTTGACGGCGCTCCAGTTGCACCCTGGGGTAGCGTTGCGCAAAGGTGTCGAACCACTGCCAGTGAGTGGTCATCGCCCTGTCTCTCATTCGGCCGGTCTCTGCGAGCAAAAAGCTGCCCGAGCCCACGCTAATCGTCAGGCCTCCTGCACCCACGTGTCGGTCAATGACTGCGATCTGTTCTGGGTGGCGGCGCAATACTCGCTGCGGTTGACGCCAGATGGCGGG
Source organism: Luminiphilus sp. (assembly GCA_024638905.1). Lineage (GTDB taxonomy): Bacteria > Pseudomonadota > Gammaproteobacteria > Pseudomonadales > Halieaceae > Luminiphilus. The sequence continues at coordinate 1,844 of JAHEJH010000121.1, read as the reverse complement.
CACAATCAACAAGTCAGCCTGAGTGAGCTCGGTGAGTGGTGTGGTTGCCAGCGTCAGCCCACTCTGAATTGTGATTGGACCGCCGGCCCGGCTGAAGCAACCAATACTGAGCCGCTGCCGGCCCGCGCGACCGAGTGCCTGTGCCGCACCGGTCAGAATCTCGAGCGGCAGCGTGAGCGACGAGGCCAGCATGTCCTCGTGGGTCAGTGCCGCGATGCGAAAAAGTGGCCCGGCATTTGGCGTAATAATCATAATATATGGCGTTATACGCATAGCAATAACCCCTGTCTAGGGTAAACTGCCCGGCTTTCGCGGGCTCCTCGGGAGTCCGTGTTCCTTAGCAAGGTGGAGAACCCATGCTCAGACTGCCCGTCATGGTTGCCGCAGGTGGTATCAACAGCGCTGGCCGCACGTCGCGGCGCCACGCCTACCGGCGAATGATCTGGGATCACCTTTCGGCCACCGATCGGTCTGGGACCGAGGCGGCGTTGGCGCAGATGATGGGCACGGCGGACTCCAGCACCCTCCTCAAGCACACGCTGGTGCGTGAAATTGAAAAAGACTGGTTTGATCATCGCGCGGTGCCTTGGCACCGGCGAGCCCAGTTGAGTGCCGATCAAGCTCAGGGGTTCTTCGATTACAACCCGGGCGGCATCGGTGAGGGTGAAGTCATCGGTGGGCAGACATCGTCTCTGGATGACAAACGGGTTCGAGTGACGCTTGGGCCGGAGTCTGACGTGTTGCTACCCAGCATCCGCCAGTTTGACGTGAGCAGCGCAGGGCAGTTGCCGACCGGTTTCAATCCAGGGGATCTCTACCCCTCACGTAATCATCCCCGCGCAGTGCAGATGACCGTATTTGCCATGTCGGATGCGCTCGCGGACCTGGGGATGGATTGGGCCACGCTGGCCGATAAGGTGCCCGCGGATGCCGTGAGCGTATACATCTCTAGCGCAATGGGTCAGCTCGACGACGCGGGATCGGGCGGCATGCTCCGCGCGCGTCTGCAGGGGCGTCGCGTCAGTTCAAAGCAGTGCCCATTTGGTTTTGCCGAGATGCCGGGTGACTTTGCCAGCGCCTACGTGTTGGGCACTATGAGTGCGACCGGGCCCGCGCTCGGCGCCTGCGCGACTTTTCTTTACAACCTGCGTCTGGGTATCGCTGATATTCGCGCCGGGCGATCGCGCATTGCGTTCGTGGGCGCAGCGGAAGCGCCGGTGAATGTCGAAGTGATGGACGGTTATGTCGCCATGGGCGCGCTGGCCACCGACAAGGGGCTTCGGCAGCTCGATGGTCTTGCCGAGGGCGAGCAGGTCGATAACCGCAGGGCCTGCCGTCCTTTTGGCGAGAACTGCGGCTTTACCATGGCGGAGTCGGCGCAAGTAGTGATCCTGATGGATGACGCGCTGGCGCTCGAACTGGGTGCCCCCATCCTTGCCGGCGCGCCGTTTGTCAGCGTGCGTGCTGATGGCGCCAAGAAGTCAATTTCAGGCCCCGGAGCGGGCAACTATCTGACCGTGGCAGAGGCCATGGCAACGCTGCGCAATATCCTGGGTGATGAGCGGCTGAAACATCGCGGCATGGTGCAGGCGCACGGCACAGGGACGCCCCAGAACCGTGTCACGGAATCAACCTTGCTCAACAAGGTTGCCGAAGCGTTTGGTGTCTCAGAGTGGCCGGTTGCGGCGATTAAAAGTTACGTGGGTCACTCGCTCGGCGCAGCGGCGGGGGATCAGCTCACCGCGACACTCGGTATTTGGCAACACGGGATGATTCCCCGCATCCATACGGTGGATGCGCTGGCTGATGATGTGGTCACTGACCGACTCAACTTTGCGCTCAGC
>JAHEJH010000097.1 GCA_024638905.1 Luminiphilus sp. | reverse complement strand
CGTTCGCTTTATCGGGAAGTAATTCGCTGCCACGCAGCGCCGCCATCAGAGGCGACACCTCAAAGCGATTGGTCAGCATCTTCCAGCCCTGTCCAAGACGATGCACGTGTATCCGGGGGAGCAAGAATGTCTGGTCATCAGCTGTCAACAACGCGTCATCGATCCAGATACTCGCCTGATCAAATGGGCCCTCAACAACACTCTCAACACGCAGTTGATCCAAGTTGAGTGATGTCGGGCCTGTTGCCACAATCTGCATCAAGTCGACCTGCATCACAGCAGTAGGCTGCCCCCCTGTAACCGCAAACCAGAAATCTGCTTGCCCCTCGGCTGTGAGATCCCATTGCAGCCACTGCGCCAGAAAAGACACGCCTGCGCCGCTCAGACTACCCTGTAACTCACCGGAAAATTGGCTGAGCTCAAAGGGGTTACCTGTTCCGTAACCCTCGGCAGACACCAGACGACCATCGGGTGAATCAATAGATATCGTCAGGGTGCGGCGGCTTCTGTCACGCGCCAGATCGATATCAACCGTTAATGATTCGAAGGTCATCGGCGCGCCACCTTGATCCACCTCGCCGATCAGGTGAGCATCGCGAACCTGCAACCGTGCAAAGCTGGTCAAGAAGTCCTGCAACCCCGCAGGGATGGTTATAGCGTCGGTGCCCGAGTCGCCACTCCATTTGACACGTGGCCCAATCATCGTGAGTTCATCAAAGCGGGGGGCGCCGCTAAGCAAACTCTCCCATGGGTTCAATCTAATGCTAGCCTCGGGCAGCGAGATAGCCGCGCCAGTCTGGTTATCCAGCACCACAAAATCGGTCAAATCCAATCGCGGCGAAAATCCCTCCATGACGCCACTGATCTGCCCAATGCGAATGTCACCCGAAAATCGCTGGGACAGAAGCTGTTCTATATCCTGCTGAACTCGCGGCAGCACGCCCAGAAGCAGACGACCACCGCTGACATAGATGGCGAGACTCACCAGCGCCAACACCATCAGCGGCCAGACGGTTCGCCCCAGATTTTTGGGTATCACCCTAACCATGGCGGACCGGCACCCCCGCCTCGATCAACAGCGCTCGAGTTTCGCACAGCGGCAACCCGACCACGGCACTGTAACTACCCTTGATTTGACTCACAAAGGCCCCTGCATACCCCTGTATGCCGTAAGCACCTGCTTTGTCCCACGGTTCGTCGGTCAAAAGGTACTGCTGTATCGCGGCCTCTGAGAGTTCCGTGAACCGTACCGACGTTGTACAGGTCTCCGTCTTAATACCACCGGTATAGGCTACAGCAACCGCTGTGTGCACCTCGTGGGTGTTCCCAGACAATGCACGAAGCATCGCCGCGGCATCCTGACTATCGCGGGGCTTACCCAGTATGTCGTGCCCCATGGCCACTGTGGTATCGGACCCCAGACTCACCCATTGGTCCGCGGCGCCGGTTTTGGCCTTATCGCTTGCTAGCCTCGCAACATAATCGGCGGGGGCCTCCAATATCCTAGGGCTTTCGTCAATCTCGGGGGCCGAGGACTCAAAGTCAGAAACGAGTAAAGAGAGTAGCGCCCGCCTTCGCGGACTTGACGATGCGAGCAGAAGCCGCATCAGTACACCTCGTAGTAGCGTCTGGAATGGCGAAGTATTGTGCGAATGGGTACCCAACAGAGTACGGAACAAATAATACCGGCCACTCCAGCCCACGGTACCGCGGGCACAGCGATGCCGTTTCTCAGCCACTGCTCAATCCCGGCACTTAGCAGCATCAATACCAATATCGCCAGAGACTGCTGCAACAGGTCAAACTGCCGAATGCGTTGATAATTGAATAGGAGTAACAGTGTGGCCAGCATGAGCCCCGGAGAGGACAGACCCAGCGGCGCGCCCTCGATGAGATCCTGTGCCACGCCCACCGTGAAAGCAGTCGCCACCCCCACTCTGTGCGGCAAGGCCAATACCCAATAAAACAGGGCCAGAGTAGCCACATCAGGCCGCAAGCCGCGCCAATCCATAGGGAGTGGTAACAGCGTGAACAGCAGGGCGCCCGCGAGCGAGGCATAGATCACCCAGACCGCTTGCGCGCGCGTCACGGGGCAATCGCCCCTTCAAACTGGGAGGACTGTGCCACCACCAACACATGACGACCACGGTCCAAGGCCGATGCGGGTGCTGCGCTGACCACAGCAAACGCATCGCCAACAGCTATTTCAACGTTAGTCACTCTCGCCACCGGATAACCGTGCGGAAAACGGCCACCCAGACCGGATGTCACCAATAAATCACCTGCTCGAATGTCAGTGGTCGCAGCGAGATGCCGAATCACCAGCCGATCGATATCGCCGCTACCCTCTGCGATCGCTCGCAGTCCTGATCGATTCACCTGCACGGGTAACGCGTGGGCACTGTCAGTGATAAGTAATGCGCGACTGTTGTATTCGCCGACCAAAACAATCTGGCCGATCAAACCTTCAGCGCCCAGAACTGGCTGCCCTTCTTCAACTCCGTCCGCTGCCCCTTTATCGAGCATGACCAGATGCCGCGCGGGGTCCGGAGACACCGAACTGATCTGAGCTGCTATCAGCTCATCCTCAATATCGCGAGCGGAATTAAGCAACGCCTTGTAGCGAGCGTTCTCCGACAGCAAGGATGCCACCCTTTGTGCCTGCCCCTTCAACACCCTGTTCTCTTGCTGCAGCCTCAGCACCTCATCCTGTAATGCAGTCCTCGATCGCACTGAATCGAGCAAACTGTCCCAGGCATCGAACGGCGCCAGTACCACCTTGTTCGTGAAAGCGATCGCGTCAACAGCCCCACGCTGAACGGCAGTCACTCTGGAGTGGTCACGAAAAATAAACAGGATCGACAAACACAGCAAGGTCAGCACGATGAATCGCGCGCTGATCGGATTCTGTTTCAGGAAAAGCGGTTTAATGACGCTGCCCCAGTCGCCGGTTTTATTCGGTTGAGAGCAGATCCAGGACGTGTCTATCCATCAACTCAAGCGCCCTGCCACCGCCGCGCGCCACACAAGTCAACGGATCATCTGCAACCACTACTGGCAGCCCGGTCTCATTAGAAATTCGCTTGTGGAGGTCGGTGAGCAATGCACCGCCACCGGTCAAAACAATGCCTGTCTCGGCGATATCTGCCGCCAATTCTGGTGGAGATTGTTCCAATGCCAGCTTCACCGAACGCACCATAGCTTCAAGCGGCTCTTCGAGCGCGCCGAGAATTTCGTCGTTGGTCAGCGCAAAGCTCCGCGGCACGCCTTCAGCGAGGTGACGGCCGCGCACATCGATCTCTTTGAGCTCATCTGACTTGAAGCCGCATCCCACCTCCTGCTTGATGCGTTCTGCGGTGGAGTCACCGATCAAACTGCCGTATTTGCGTCGCACGTAGGACACGATGGCTTCATCAAATCGATCACCGCCGATACGGATCGAGTCACGGTAGACGACGCCGTTCAGAGAGATAATGGCAATCTCTGTGGTGCCACCTCCAATGTCGACCACCATGCAACCGGTCGCCTCGTCCACCTGCAAGCCGGCTCCAATCGCCGCGGCCATCGGCTCTTCGATCAATCTCACCTCACGTGCGCCCGCACTCAATGCAGATTCGCGAATTGCCCTGCGTTCGACTTGTGTCGACATACAGGGTACGCAGATCAACACTCGGGGGCTGGGGCGGATAAATTTCGTTTCATGCACCTTGGCAATGAAGTGCTGCAGCATTTTTTCGGTGACTTGAAAGTCGGCGATCACGCCATCTTTGAGCGGCCTGATAGCTTGAATGTTGCCGGGTGTACGACCGAGCATCCGCTTCGCTTCCTTACCTACCGCTTCAATTGACTTCTGTCCGTTGTGCATGCGAATAGCAACCACCGAAGGCTCATCGAGAATGATGCCCCGTTCCTTGACGTAGATCAGCGTATTAGCTGTGCCAAGATCAATGGACAGATCGGTGGAAAACATCCCGCGGAGGCGCTTGAGCATTATCGTTCCCTGATTGTGAAGAGGTCATCCGGTGTACTTCGGATATCGGCGGCCTGCCAGCCACAGTGTCGCATCATTGACGCCTGTGACCGGCTTAAAAATGCCCCCAAATCCAGCGTTTGCGACGCCAAATGCCGATCGAATGTAGCAACGCGGGGGTTTTTGGGCAAGCCACAAGTGTGTTAGTTTTCGCGGCCTTCGACGAGGATACACCCTATGTCTGTCTCACCACAGGATGTTGAGAAGGTCGCCCTTCTCGCACGGCTAGCCATATCTGAATCTGACCTACCCGAGGTCACAGAGCGCTTTGGCCGTGTCCTAGGGTTGGTTGATGAGCTCAACACCATCGACACTGAAACGGTGGTACCCATGTCAAACCCTCATGATATGCACCAGCGACTGCGGCCAGACACCGTCACTGGGCAAAACGACCGTGAGAATTTGATGGCCTCTGCCCCTGCACAGGAACAGGGCTATTTCCTGGTACCCAAGGTCATTGACTGATGACAGATAATGCCCTGCTCTCAGGTTCTGTCAGTTCGCTCAGACAGCAACTGCGCGATCGAGCAGTATCCAGTGAGGAACTGACTCGCGCCTGCCTCGAGCGCATTGAAGCCTACAATGGTGCGCTAAATGCCGTCATCACCATGTGCTCAGAGCAGGCGCTCGACAGCGCCCGCGAGGCGGACAAAGCCATCGCCAAAGGCGACATCGCCTCGCTTACCGGCATTCCCCTGCTACACAAAGATATTTTCTGCACCAATGGCGTGAGAACGACCTGCGGCTCGCGCATGCTGGAACAGTTCGTCCCCGCATACGACGCCACGGTTGTCACCAAGATGCGGGGCGAAGGTGCCGTGATGCTGGGCAAATGCAACATGGATGAGTTTGCGATGGGCTCCTCCAATGAAACAAGCTTTTTTGGCGCTGTGAGAAACCCTTGGGATCTCAATTGCGTGCCGGGCGGCAGCTCAGGTGGTTCTGCTGCGGCACTCGCTGCGGGCATGGCACCGTTGGTGACCGGCACTGATACGGGCGGCTCAATAAGGCAGCCCGCCTCCCTATGCGGCGTAACGGGCCTCAAACCCACTTATGGCCGGGTCTCCCGCTTGGGCATCATTGCCTTCGCCTCTTCGTTGGATCAGGCGGGCCCCATGGCCCGCACTGCGGAAGACTGTGCGATCGCATTGACCGCTATGTCAGGCGTCGACGCGGGAGACTCGACTTCTGCCGATATACCGGTGCCCGACTTCCATGCGGGACTGCATCACGATGTTCAGGGTCTCCGGATTGGTCTGCCGCGAGAGTACTTCAACGAGGATCTCGATCCGGACGTGCGCGAGCGGGTGATGGCCGCTCTGTCTGAACTGGAACTCGCTGGTGCGACATTGGTAGATATTGAACTACCTCACAGTCACTACGCCATTGCCACCTACTACGTCATCGCACCCGCGGAGGCCTCGGCGAATCTAGCTCGCTACGATGGCGTGCGCTTTGGCTACCGCTGTGAAGAGCCGGTCGATCTGGAAGACCTCTACCTGCGCTCGCGCAGCGAGGGTTTTGGTGAGGAAGTGCAGCGGCGGATTCTGGTCGGCACCTACGCATTGTCTGCCGGCTTCTACGATGCTTATTTCAACAAGGCGCAACAGGTCAGGCGGGTGATTACAGAAGATTTCACCCGTGCCTTTGAATCTGTGGACGTGATAGCCGGTCCCTCTGCGCCCGGCGTTGCCTTTCAGTTTGGAGCAAAACAGCAAGATCCCGTTGCCATGTATATGGAAGACATCTACACGCTGGCAGTCAATCTGGCTGGCCTGCCCGGCTTGTCCACCCCCGCAGGTTTAATCAACGGCATGCCCGTGGGCCTCCAGCTGATTGGCAAACCGTTTGATGAGCAGACGATTCTCAACGCGGCTCACCGGCTACAAAGCGATACGGACTGGCACATGGCCAGACCGCAACTTGAGACGGTGGCGCCATGAGTTGGGAGACGGTGATGGGTCTCGAGGTGCACCTGCAACTCGCGACGCAATCGAAAATTTTCTCTGGTTCGGCAACGGCATTCGGCGCTGCGCCGAATGAGCAAGCAGATGCCGTGGATCTGGGCATGCCCGGCATGCTACCTGTATTGAACGAGGAAGCAGTCCGATACGCGGTCAAGTTTGGTTTGGGCATCGGAGCCCGCATTGGAGAACGGTCCGTCTTCGATCGCAAAAATTATTTTTATCCAGACCTGCCCAAGGGGTACCAGGTCAGTCAGTTTTTTGCGCCCATCGTCTGCGAGGGTGTTTTCGAGGTGCCACTCGAAGACGGGTCACTTTTTCCGATCCGTATTACCCGCGCGCATCTGGAGGAAGATGCGGGCAAATCGGTCCACGACGCCTTCAGCCGGGAAACAGGCATCGATCTCAACCGCGCCGGCACACCGCTTCTTGAGATCGTGACCGAGCCAGACTTTCGATCGGCGGAACAGGCGGTGGCGTACCTCAAGGCGCTCCACTCGCTGGTGACGTATCTGGGAATCTCTGACGGCAACATGGCAGAGGGCTCGATGCGCTGCGATATCAACATCTCGCTGCGTGAAAAAGGCTCTGATGCCCTTGGCACACGCACCGAGATCAAGAACGTGAATTCTTTCCGTTTTGTCGAGCGGGCCATCCACAGTGAGTACGAGAGACAGGCAGACATTCTTGACAGCGGCGGTTCCATCACGCAAGAAACGCGGCTTTACGACGCTGAGCAAAACGTCACGCGCTCAATGCGCTCGAAGGAGGTGGCCAATGACTACCGGTACTTCCCTGAGCCGGATTTGCTGCCAATCATCATCGACGCGGATTACATCGAGGCAGTCCGCGCCACGCTACCCGAGTTACCCGGTGCCAAGAGAGCGCGCTTTACCGCTGACTATGGACTCAATGACTACGACGCCGCGCTGCTCGTTCCCAATCATGCGCTGGCGGACTATTTCGAGGCTGTCGTCACAGCTGGAGGGGCTGCGAAACCGGCAGCGAACTGGATCCTGGGCGACTTGACCGCGGCCTTGAATCGCAACGAGATAGACATCGCCGCCAGTCCGATCTCAGCGGCGCAATTGGCCGGCCTGATCGTGCGTATTGAGGACGGCACGTTGTCCAGCAAACTGGCCAAACAGGTATTCGACGGGCTGTGGGCGGGCGAAGGTGACGCCGATCAGATCATTGAGGCGCGCGGACTGAAGCAGGTCAGCGACACCGGCGCCCTGGAATCGATGGTCGAGGCAGTTATTGCCGATAACCCGGATCAAGTCGCCCAGTATCTGGCCGCTGACGAAGCCAAACAGAAGAAGTTGAGTGGTTTTTTTGTTGGCCAGATCATGAAGGCGTCGAAAGGACAGGCCAACCCCCAGATGGTCAACGAGTTATTGCTCAAGAAACTGAACGATCAGTCCTGAACCCGCCCCTTTAAGTACTTAAGGCGATTTTCCCGCTTCCGCTCTGCGCTTTTGCGCAGCAACACATAGATCGCGCCTGTGCCACCATGCGCTGGCTGTGCGGAGTGAAAGGCCTGCACCGCTTCCAACTCTCGCAGCCAGTGATTGACATAGCCTTTCAAGACAGCGGTCTGCTCGCCCTGATTTTTCGACTGCCCCTTTCCGTGAACAATCAGCAACGTCCGCAAGCCCAGCTCAGTCGCCTCACGAATGAAAGAAAACACCTCCTCACGCGCCTGCTGCACCAACATGCGGTGCAGGTCCAGACGAGCGTCGATCTGGTACTGACCCAGTCGCAGCTTTCGATACACGCCGTTCTGAATCCCCGGCCTCTTGAATTCCAATACATGCCAAGCATCCAGCGGCATCACACCGTCATCAACGAGTGGATTCACCACACGCTCTTCACCCACTGCAGCGCGCTGGCGCCCTTTTTGCTGGTCCTCAGAGAGACGGTCCTTGACCAAACGCACGCGTGCCTCACGGCCTAGGGGCTTCACCCCGGCCATTTCCTCGGCAAAGAGATCCTCGTCGCTCACCCGTATTTGCACTCTGATCGGCGGTTAGGACAGTATAATCCTCGCATCTGTCGCTGGGGGACCTCATGAACGGCAATTTCGTGACGGGCGCGGGGTATTTCCTGCGCGGTCTGGCTATGACTTTTCAACCGGGCCTGCGTCGCTTCGTCTTGGTACCGCTGATCGCCAACATCTCGCTGTTCAGCCTCATGGGCTGGCTACTTTATGAGGTCATCACAGACTTCTACGACGCCGCGATGCTCACCGTGCCCGAGTGGCTGCAATTTCTGTCTTGGATCATCACCCCACTGCTGTGGTTGGTTGGGGGACTGATGACGGGTTATGCCTCGACACTGCTCGTCCTGATGCTGACGTCCCCCTTTCACGCCTTGCTGGCGGAGAAAGTTGAAGAGTCGGTTACCGGAGAGTCGGTGCCGGCGTTAGAGGGTGTCGCGGCGGCGCTCCTTGAGGTCCCGAGAGCCCTGTTTCGTGAGATCCGGAAGTTTCTCTATTACGTTCCGATGGCGCTGGCAGTGCTGATCCTGACCATCATTCCGGTCTTCAACGCGTTTGCCCCTCTGGGCTGGTTTCTGCTGGGGGCGTGGATGATGAGCCTGCAATTCGTCGACTATCCAATGGATAACCACAGATTGCCGTTTCGGGAAGTGCGCGACGCGTGTGCAGAGCGGAGATTATCGACGATTGGCTTTGGCGGCACGGTGGCGTTTTTCACCAGC
>JAHEJH010000077.1 GCA_024638905.1 Luminiphilus sp. | reverse complement strand
CAGCCGGGGTCAGATAGTCGTTGATCTTTAGCATGCCCACCTCTTCATGGACCAATTATCAGTGATTTGCACGTTACCGCAAACGGGGCGCTTGCACGGCGTTGCAACCACTTAAAGCGCTGGACCTAGTCATGGCATGACATGTGCTCATGGGCCTGCGCGGCCACAGCACGTTTAGAAGGGAAAAACGCGCGGCAACAGCGCCAGCACCACAGTCGAATACGAAAGCGATACCAGCCAGCCAAAGCGCAGGTAATCCGCACGGGTGTAGCCGCCAAGGTTCTGCACCATCAGGTTAGTGGTGTAGCCATAGGGCGTAAGAAATGAGGCGCTGCCACCCAACGCGACCGCCATGACAAATGCCATGGGATCGAGCCCCGCGGTGAGCGCCAATGTGTAGCCCAATGGGAACATCAGGGCCGCCGCCGCATTGTTGGTAATGAGTTCGGTCATCGCCAGTGTAAGGAGGTAGACCAAAATCAACATCGCTATCGGTGGCACGCTGCCAATCAGCGGGCCGAGGAAAGTCATTGCATGCCCCATGAGCCCGGAATCCATGACCGCCTGGCTGATGGCCAGCGCAGACGACACAATCAACCACATTTCGAAGGGGAAGCGACGCCGCAACTCAGCCGTGCTGAACAATTTCATCGCCAGCATCAGTAAAAGCAAAAACATCAGGCCTGTTGCCAGCGGCACCCAACCCATGACCGAGGCCGTCACGGCGCCAACCATGGCCGCAGCGACCGTCAGGCTTTTGCCGCTAGAGAGGCTGTTGCTGGCAACACTGCTGTCAACCACCAAGAAATTACGACTCAGGTTACTGCGCTTCTGAAAATCGGGCCCCACGGCGAGCATCAAGGAATCACCACCGCGCAGCACGATATTGCCCAACTGTCCCGACAAGCGTTCACCGTCGCGGTGCACGCCCACTACCGCGGCGTCGAAGCGGGAGCGAAACTCGCTCTCTTTGATCGAGCGCCCGCTCACCACCGACCCCGGTAACAGCACAACCTCGGTGAGATTCGTGCCGAGCAGGCCCTCATCGATGGCAAACGAACGCAGCCCGTGGAAACGCTCAAGAATGCCCACCTTTGAAACATCGCCGGAAAAAATCAGTCGGTCACCCGCCTCTAGCAGCTCATCGGGTGAAACCGGGGTGAGCAACCGCCCCTCACGCGCAATCTCCACCAAAAACAGCTCGCCAAGATCGCGGAGTCCGTTGTCTTTGACCGATTTTCCGATCATGCGGGAATCATCCGCCACCACCATTTCTACCAGAAACTCGTTGACCTGTGCATTGTCCCTGTCTGCCGAGGGCAACACTCTGGACATCACTAGCATTGCTACCAGTCCCGCCAGCGCCGCTGGCAAGGCGACCGGAAGAAATGCAAAGAAGGGAATGCCCTCCCCTGTAATGTCCTCAAGAAAACTGCTCACAATCAGGTTGGTCGATGTCCCGATCAGTGTCAGCGTGCCACCCAGGATGGCGGCGTAGGAGATGGGCAATAAAATCTGGCTGGCGGCGTGGTGAGGGTTTTTACGGAGCGTGCCGGCGAGGGTCGCGACAACCGCCGTATTGTTCACAAAGGCGGAAAACAGCATCGTCATACCCGAGAGACTCAGCAGAGTCCGAGGCAGAGAGCCTTTCACCGCTCGACTGGAAATCGCCAGCAACCACGGCAAGCGCTCGAGACCTACCGATACCATCAGCAAGAGCAATAGCGTCACCAGCCCCTCGTTGGTGGCTTTGCCCATCACCGCTTTCATATCGATCGCCCCCACCAAGACACAGGCAGCCATCGCCACCGTGAACAAAAGCGCGGGGGCGAGACGACTGAAGATCAGGGCAATGATCAGGGTCGCCACAATGAGGGCAATCAGCAATGACTCCATAGATTTTGTCGCATGCAGATCCAGCGAACAGAATACGCGCTCTTTAGATGACACAAAAACCCCGAAATCTGGTTATCCTCCTGCTTCGCCGATAAGCTTTATCCCCATATGGACGGGAGCGATTTGCCGCGTGGCGTCGGCCAACAACTATTTTTTCAAACCAACTGAGGAGTAACAGATGCTTGCCTATACGACCCTTGGCGTTTCAGATTTCGAGCGGGCAAAATCCTTTTATGAGCCGCTGTTAGCTGTGATCGGCGCGCAGTATGTGCTGGGCAATGAGCGGATTGCGCTTTACGGCCATGACGTGACCAATCCCATGCTGGCGGTGTGCATCCCCTACGACGAGGGCGAACCGAGCGCAGGTAACGGCACAATGGTCGCTATCCGTGCAGGCGGTCCTGCAGAGTGTGACGCCATGTACGAGAAAGCCATCGAGCTGGGTGCGACTTGTGACGGCCCACCCGGAGAGCGTATGCCGGGCTTTTTCTATGGTGCTTATGTGCGCGACCCGGACGGTAACAAGCTATGTTTCTGCCAGATTGGTCCGCAGTAAACCCCAACCCGACCCTTTTGTTGAACTGATTCACTTCCACCATTGGAGGCCGGAAATGCGTCTCACACCCCTACTGACACACTTAGCCGCGCTCTGCATCAGTTTCAGCAGCGCAGAAGTTTGGTCCCACGCCAAGACGGACATCGTCACGGTGGCTAATGGCGATCAAATTACGGGGGCCGTAAACGCCATGACGTCGGGAAAACTGTCCTTGAGCACCGACTACGCAGGCATCGTTAATATCAAATGGCGTGAGGTCAGGCAGATCGAGAGTCGATATATTTACGAGGTGAGGCTTGATGACGGTGAGCGGATGTACGGGCGTTTTGTTGGCAACGACATACCGAATCAGCTGACTTTTCAGTCTAGCAGCGTCAATCGACAGGTCGACATTGATGACATCGTCGAGGTCCGATCGATTGAGAATGAACTGGCAGACAAACTCGATTTGGCACTAGGCGCTACTGTTTATGCTGACCCCAATACCCAAACGCTGGTGCTGAATGCGCGGGGGCAATACGACGTGCGCGGCGGTCGAACCACCTTTCAGGCCAGCATCAACGATACCCGCACCAGCATAAAAAGCAGTGCCGAAGAGCTCCCCTGTGATTGCCCCGAGAATCCGGACGGAGGCACTGTCGACACGGCTGAAGCCACTGCGAAAAAGGACACCGAGAGCAGTAACGCCTCGAGCTTCGAAATTTCGAGAGAATTTTGGCGGGATCGCGGCACTGCCCAGTCTTATCGTGTTTTGAACGCTCGCTACGAAACAAACGACGAGCTGGGCATTGCGCATCGCGGCTCACTAGGCTTCGGTTTTGGACGCTACCTGATCAACGATCTCGGTAATGAATTGGCGATTTCGGCAGGGCTCCAAGGCGTGCAGGAGCGGAGAAAAGCCTGTGACGATCAAGAAGGGGGCTCAGGAGGCCCAACGTTCATCGAAGATGATGCGAGGGAAACGTGCAACGACGCCGAGCTATTTCTGAATGTTAAGTGGCATCTGTACAGCTTTCAAAATCTCGATATGGACATCTCGCTCAATGGCAATACCTATCCGTCATTATCTGACTGGGGGCGCGTGCGCGGCGATCTGAAGCTATTAATCAACTGGGAGCTGTTCGACAGTTTCTACTGGACGGTAGATGCGCAAACCATCATCGACAGTGCGGGCGACCGGGACGATAACGCGTTGAGCAACAGTGACTACACGATCTCGACGGGAGTGACCTGGCGGTATTAAAGGTTAGCAGTGCACAGGAACAGCAACACTCAACAGTCGGCTCATCGCTTTATTCCGCGGGCGTAGACTCAGCCTGCGGCGCCATGTGCACATCGCGCTGGGGGAACGGAATGGTAATGCCCTCGGCGTCGAAGCGCTGTTTGACCGCCTTATTGAGCGCCCACAGGGTCTCCCAGAATTCCTCCGTCTTCACATAGGCCCGCACCAGGAAATCGATAGAGGAATCGCTGAACTGCTTCACCCTGACAATGGGCTCCGGCGTGGTCAAGAAGCGCTCATCCCCTGCAATCAGGTCCTCAAGTACCTTTTGCACGTGATCCAGGTCATCGCTGTAACTGACGCTGTAAATCACATCGGTGCGACGCAGGTGTTGCCCGGTAAAGTTGAGAATCACACCGCCCCAAATCTTACTGTTGGGGATAATCAATACACGGTTATCGATCGTCACGACGGTGGTGTTCACGAGGTTCATCTTTTGCACTGTGCCTTCTACCTCAGCCGCAGAGATGAAATCACCGGTATCAAACGGCCGGTAGGCGAGAATCATGGCGCCTGCAGCAAAGTTGCTGAGGGTATCCTGCAGCGCAAAGCCGACAATAAAACCCACCACGCCAAGACCGGCGATCATTGGCGTGACCGACACGCCGACCTGGGACAAGGCGACCAGCACTCCCACCAGGAACACGATGGTGCCGGAAATTGAGATCAGCATTTCTTTCAACAGCTGCGAAACAGACTGATCGGAGTGCCGCAGCGCCCGTTCGGTCACGCGCCGTGTTAGGCGCGCTAGCCAGCGTGCCACGATCAGAATGGAAACGAAGAGAAGCACTGAGAGCAGTGTGCCGGCACCACGATTGGCGAGCCAATCTTTGAACTTGGTGGTCGCTTCGGCATAGAGCACGCTGGCAATGTCCGTGTCGACTAACGACAACGCGAGGCTGCCCCGCTCCTCAATGAGCGTGCGGCGCATTTCCAGGGTATCGCCCCCCAAACGGTCGAGCTGCGCCACTACGCCTCTGAGCCGTGTCACCGACAGCTGCAACCGCTCCGACTCAAACCGTGCCGCTTGAATCAGATCCGCGTCGGTGCCATCCGTCGCCTGTCGCGCTGCCAGCATTTTTAAGCCGTGCTGGTGAAGATGAATAAGACCCATCATCTCCTCACCAAAATACGTCAGAGTGCGAACGACTTTCTCGCGCAGGCTGGTTTCGTCAATTTCCAGCGCCTCTAGGAGCAGTACCTGCTCCGTGGACAGTTCGAGGTACTGCAGGCGCTGGCCATCCACCAACTCAGCAAAAGACTCCTCCGCCAACAAAGCCGGCCCGGAGAGATCACCCTGAAGCTCAAGCGATTCATTGAGGCGCGTGGTCAGACTGATAAAGCGGTCCACCAGCGCTTGCTCGATCAAGTCGCCGCGAGCGCGCATTAATTGGTCCAGCGTGTCGCGCTCGGGGGCATCCTCGGGAAGCGCCAACACCCGATCCGCCAGTGGCATGATGCGACCCAGTACGTGGATGGTTTTTTCATCGCGGCGAATCTCGAGCGTGCGTCGCCGCTCAAAGGATTCGGGCATGGGGTAGCTCTCAAATGTGCGGAGTGAGGCGAGTTCTTGCGAGACCTTATCTGACAGCTGGGCAATGGTCAGCTCACTGGCGGCAGGCGGTCCTGCAACGTCTACCTCTTGCGCGACCGCAACGACAGCCCACAAGAGCAGCACAGCGGCGATAGCGGATCGCATCACGCTGCACAGCACGCTTGTAAAGGGTCGTCGCACCATAGGCTTAGGCCGCTTTGCGCCTCTGTTGTACCGCGCCCGCGAGGGCGTGCAAGGTGGAGATCGTCTGCGCCCAGTCCATGCAAGGGTCGGTAATACTCTGGCCATAGACCAGATTATTCTTGTCGACCACGTCTTGGCGGCCAGACTCGATAAAGCTCTCCAACATGAGCCCGATAATCCGGCGATCACCGCGCGCTACCTGGGTGGCGATATCCTCTGCTACCGATACCTGACGTTGCGGCTGCTTCCGGCTATTGGCGTGGCTGGCATCGATCATCACGCTCTCTGCTAACTTGGCTTTGGCGAGCATGGCACAGGCATCGTCTACCGAGAACATATCGTAGTTAGGTTGGGGGCCGCCGCGCAGAATCAGATGGCAATAGGGGTTACCTGCGGTCTCGAAAATCGCCGACTGGCCGCCCTTAGTCACCGACAAAAAGTGATGCGAGTGCTGCGCAGCACCAATGGCATCAACCGCAATCTGCACATTTCCGCCCGTGCCGTTTTTAAAACCGACCGGACAAGAGAGGCCGCTGGCGAGCTCCCGGTGGCTCTGGCTCTCGGTTGTGCGGGCACCGATAGCACCCCAACTGACCAGATCAGCAATGTACTGCGGCGAGATCAGATCCAGATATTCAGTGGCGGTGGGGAGGCCCACGCCATTGATATCCAGCAACAATTGGCGCGCACGGCGCAGGCCTTCGTTGACGTCGAAAGAGTTGTCGAGGTGGGGGTCGTTGATAAGGCCTTTCCAGCCAACCGTGGTACGGGGTTTTTCGAAATACACCCGCATCACCACAAAGATATCTTCTGATACCTCGTCTGCCAGCGTTTTAAGTCGCGCGGCATAGTCCATGGCGGCGTCCGGGTCATGTATCGAGCACGGCCCCACCACGACCACCAGACGGTCATCGGTCCGCTCCAGAATCGACTGGATCACCCCGCGAGACGCATTCACATGTTCGGCCAGTGGCCCTTCTGCCGGCAGCTCCGCAATGAGCGCCTCGGGCACCACCAGCTCACGCAGATTCTGAATGCGAAGATCGTCAGTGTTGGTAGACATCATGGATTACCGCTTTAACCAATATAAATAAACGCCGAAGGATACCACCGCCGGCCGATTAATCTGTGGCCAAGTATTCACCTTCTGCTAGGAGCTCATCGACCAACTGCCCGATGATATTGGGCGTGACCAGATGAGCGGCATACCAGGTGTGCAGACAGCGAATGCGGCTCGGCTCACTGATGCCACCAATGCCACGCTCGTCGAGCGCCGACTGCATCCCTTTGTCATTCAGCAGCTGCCGCTCAGCATCGGACAAGAAACGCGATCGCTCCTCCCGATGTCGCGCGTGGTCATCGTTCATTGCCTGCTGCAGCGAGGTCGAGGCATCCACTCGATCCTGCAATCGCGCAATCCATCCGGCGGCTTCAAGCCGATCAATCCGCAGGCTCAGCTCCGTCCCTACCAACCAGTAAAGCGTGGGAAAAGGCTTGTCATCGACTACCGAGGCCACACGAATGACCAACGGCTCACCGCGTTCATCCGCCACAGGGATCGCGCGCAGCCCCCGGGGCTCTCGACCCAGCAATGCGGCAACGCGAGAGTGCTGGTCGGCGGAGAGGGGCTTGTCGTGATGGTCAGGCTGCATGAGCAAATGTTAACACCGGGATCGATTGACCCAAGTATCGAGTGCGAGTAAGGTGCCGCGCATCAGGTGCCTGCCGGTCTCACGATCTGGGCAGGTTAAAAGGGAAGTCCGGTGAGCTTTGGCAAGTCCGGCGCTGCCCCCGCAACGGTCATCACTAAGGTGAGAGCCCGATACCTGCCTGATCAACACACATCATGTGGAGCGGAGGGCTCCTACCGGATGCGCTCGACACCCGTGGCATAAGCTGTCCGCCGTGTCATGCATCTCCTGCCCCTCGCCCCGAACGCTGTATTGACGGCTAAGACACCAATAGGGGAAGGGATGACAGTTTCACATTCTCACGGCAATCACTCGATAGCCTCAGCAGCGAATCAGACACAGGCGCGGCCGGCATCTTGGTTTGCGAATCAGAATCCGCAGCGATATGCGGCTATCGGCGATAACACCGCATCGCTTGCCATGCGGTCTTTTGGCACTATTTTTCGTTCCACTTCATTGTTGGTTTGGGCCCTGACTGGTTCGTGCTTCACCATAGCGCAGGACACCGCGTCCGATAGGTCGATTCATGTCGGAGAAGTAGAGGAAGTGGTGGTCTCATCGCGAACACCCGACCTAATTGATCAGATCGGGGTCTCGGTCAGCGTGATCGATGAGGACATGATGCGATCTCTGGCTTATCCCGACCTTGCTTCACTGCTCGACACCCAACCGGGCGTCACCGTGACCATGGATGGCGGTTACGGCAAAGCGGCAGCGGTTCGGATCCGAGGTGAGGAAGGCTACCGCACGCGGATTGTACTGGACGGCATCAATATCGCGGACCCCTCTTCCCCGCAGGTCAGCCCCCGTATCGAACACCTAGTGAGCAGCGGTTTGACCCGCGTGGAAATTCTGCGCGGCCCCCAGGGATTGCTCTGGGGTGCGGATGCCGGTGGCGTGATTCTCATGTCAACCGTCGACGCCACTGCCGAGTCGGGTGTGGAAGGCCATTTAGAGGCCGGCAGCGACGATTTTTATCAGGGCGCGATCAATGGCGTCTTGAGCACTGATCAACTGACTGCGTCGGTGTCTCTCTCACAGCTGGAAACCGACGGCTTCAACGCGCGGGAGATCGACAGCGTCGACCCAGACCTGGATGGCTACGAGAATACGACCGCTCATGGCGCGCTCTCCTGGGCGATCAGCGACGACATCTCTGTGCAGGTTGCGGCAACCGATATCTCCGGCGACAACGAATATGACGGCTGCTACGACACTGCAACCTTTGCGTTGATTCACAACTGTGACGATGAGTATGAGCAACAAGCCTGGCGCAGCGCGCTGCGTTTCGCCACTGAGCAACACACCGTCGAGCTCAGCTATGCCTCGAGCGACACCGAGCGCGCCTTTTTCTCTGCTGGCATTTTGTCCTACGAAACCGAGGGCGAGACGGATACGACGTCCCTCATCGGCGCATGGCGGCTCACAGACAACACCCG
The DNA here is from genome assembly GCA_024638905.1 of Luminiphilus sp. Lineage (GTDB taxonomy): Bacteria > Pseudomonadota > Gammaproteobacteria > Pseudomonadales > Halieaceae > Luminiphilus. The sequence goes on along the minus strand of JAHEJH010000077.1, from coordinate 270 downwards.
GCTCACCTACGGTGTCGATCACGAAGAGCAGGCGCTCTCTGATGCCAGCACCGATTGGTCCAGAGACAACACCGGCATCTATCTAGAGGCCCAACAGCGCTTTGGCCGCGGCGTTGTGACCTTTGGCTGGCGTCACGATGACAACGACGATTTTGGCGAGTTCGACAGCTGGCGCATCAGCGGGCGCTACGATCTGGACGGCATGGCCGAGGGCTGGGCACTGCGCGCCGCGATCGGCACCGGATTCCGTGCACCGAGTCTTTACGAGAT
>JAHEJH010000073.1 GCA_024638905.1 Luminiphilus sp. | reverse complement strand
CTCATTGTGACCCGCAGCCTTTCCAAGAGCCATGCGCTGGCGGGCATGCGTGTTGGCTACGCTATTGCGCAACCAGATCTCATTGAAGGCTTGATCCGCGTCAAAGACTCTTTTAACTCTTATCCCTTGGATGCTGTTGCGCAGGCAGCGGCGGCGGCGGCGATCCAAGACACGCAGTGGCTTGAGAATGCTTCACAGGAAGTTCGCAAGGTTCGTGAGGTCATGAGCGCAGGATTGCGGACGATCGGTTTCGAGGTACTACCCTCGCAGGCTAACTTTATTTTTACTGAGCATCAGTCACTCGCCGGCAAGCAAATCTTCGACGCCCTGCGTGCCCGTGACATTCTGGTGCGGCGCTGGGATAAGGACCAAATTGAGAATTGGTTACGCATCTCAGTGGGCACAATGTCGCAAGCTGAGCAGCTGCTGGCAGTGATGAAAGAGATCGTCTCGACTGAGACCGTTTGAGCCCGCTCAGCGGCGGCGGAGCACAATAGACCCGATGCTGTAGCCCGCGCCGAACGAACACAATACAGCCAGATCGCCGGCTACCAAATTCGCGTTGTGCTTGTGGAAAGCAATCACTGAGCCGGCCGATGAGGTATTGGCATACTCATCGAGGATCGTTGGCGACTCCTGCTCGGTGGGCGATCTCCCGAAAACCTTGCGAGCGATGAGGTCATTCATATTTTGATTCGCCTGATGCAGCCAAATCCGTTTCAGGTCGTCGGCCGCAATGTTCATGTCAGCGAGCTGCCCCGTGATTTGCTCTGCCACCGCAGGACAGACCTCTTTGAATACTTTGCGGCCTTCCTGAATAAACAGCTTGTCGATTTGACCAACCCCGCTCTCGTCGGCGCGATTCAGGAAGCCAAAGTTGTTGCGGATGTTATTAGAAAACAGCGTCTGCAGGCGCGTATCCAGAATATCCCAACCAGATCCACGGGCGGCTGTGGTATCACTCTCGACCACTACCGCTGTGGCCACGTCGCCGAAAATAAAGTGTGAGTCACGGTCGCGGAAGTTGAGATGGCCAGTACAGATCTCTGGATTCACAACCAAGACACGTGCGGCGCTGCCGGATTTCACTGCGTCGCTCGCCTGCTGTATGCCGAATGTGGCAGAGGAGCAGGCCACATTCATGTCGAAGGCGAAACCATTGGCGCCAAGGGCTGACTGGACCTCGATTGCCATCGCGGGATAGGCGCGTTGCATGTTGGAGGCGGCAACAATCACAGCGTCCAGTTGATGTGCGCTAATGCCTGCCTCGGCCATGGCTTGCTCGGCTGCTCTACAGGCGATTTCGCACATGACCGACGGCTCGTCGTTATGCCGCTCCGGAATCTCGGGCATCATACGCTCGGGGTCGAGAATGCCGGCTTTATTAATGACGAAGCGAGATTTGATGCCAGAGGCTTTTTCTATGAACTCGGCGGACGAGTGAGTTTTGGCCTCTAATTCACCCGCGGCGATCGCCTCACTGTTATCAGCGTTGTAAAGATCGACCCACGCATTAAAAGAGGCGACCAGTTCCTCATTACTGATGCTCTCAGTCGGGGTGAACAGCCCCGAGCCTGTGATCACCGCAGAGGCCGTCATGGATCGGCTTACCGCTTGTCCAGCGGGACGAAATCTCTTTGGGTCTCCCCGGTATAGAGCTGACGAGGCCGGCCGATGCGATAAGCGCCGCCGATCATTTCGTTCCAGTGCGCGACCCAGCCGACCGTTCGGCCGATGGCAAAGATCACCGTAAACATTGACGTTGGGATTCCCAGCGCTTTCAAAATAATGCCCGAGTAAAAATCGACGTTGGGGTAGAGCTTCTTCTCGACGAAGTACTCATCTTTGAGCGCAATTTCCTCGAGTCGTTTGGCAATTTCGAGATTCTCATCCTCGATGCCCAGCTCTGCCAAAACCTCGTCCGCAGCCTGTTTCATGACCTTGGCTCTGGGGTCAAAATTCTTATAAACCCGGTGTCCGAATCCCATTAGGCGGAACGGATCGTCCTTGTCTTTCGCCTTAGCAATGTATTCATCGATACGGTCTACAGTGCCGATCTCTTCAAGCATTTTTACCACGGCTTCATTAGCACCCCCGTGGGAGGGCCCCCAGAGTGCTGCGATCCCCGCCGCAATGCAGGCAAAGGGATTAGCTTGCGAGGAGCCCGCGAGGCGCACGGTAGACGTCGAAGCGTTTTGCTCATGATCAGCATGGAGCAGGAAGATGCGATCCATGGCGCGCGCAATGGTGGGAGACACCTTTGTCGGTTCACAGGGATTGCCGAACATCATGTGCAGAAAGTTGGCCGCGTAATCCAGACTGTTATCCGGGTACATAAAAGGCTGGCCAATGGAGAACTTGTAACTCATGGCGGCAATGGTGGGCATCTTGGCGATCAATCTGAATGCCGCCACTTCGCGATGCCAGGGGTCAGAGATCTCGGTGGAGTCGTGATAGAACGCCGAGAGGGCACCGACCACCCCGCACATGATGGCCATGGGGTGCGCATCACGTCGGAAACCGTTGAAGAAGGTTCGGATCTGCTCATGCACCATGGTGTGCCGGGTCATGATGCCGACGAACTCGTCTTTCTGCTCGGCGGTTGGCAACTCGCCATTGAGCAGCAGATAGCAGGTTTCGAGATAGTCAGAATGCTCGGCCAGCTGCTCTATCGGATAACCCCGGTGAAGCAGCACACCCTTCTCGCCGTCGATAAAGGTAATTTGCGATTCGCAGGCTGCGGTGGAAGTAAAACCGGGGTCGTAGGTGAAGTAACCGTTGGCGGTCAGCTTGCCTACATCCACCACATCAGGGCCCAATGTGCCAGAGTGCACACTCAGATCGATGGCCTGCTGAGTTCCATCCTCATGGGTGAGGTTCAGGGTGGCGTGTTTGTCGGACATAGAGGATCACTACCGCTTGAAATAAGAGGGTGCCAAACTAATGCTGAGCGCCTGACATGTCAATTTGAAACGCGCTGAATGGATCAGCTCATCAGGCGGATCGCGGGCCAGAGAGGTGAAATTGTAATCAATTGTGAGCCCACCTATACTCCCGACCGCGGAAGATATCGGGTCATACACCGTAACCTCCGCCGCAACTGCAACTACTCTGAGATTTAACGTGAGACCAACTTCAAGAGACACGCGTCCTGTCAATCTGGACCTTGGCACCATTAACTTGCCTGTGACCGCTTATGCCTCCATCACACACCGCGTGACAGGGGTGCTGATGTTTTTCTCCAGCTTCCTGATGTTGTGGGCTCTCGATCAGAGTCTCGCCTCTGAAGCCTCCTTCAACGGGGTGGCGGCGGTGCTGTCTTCACCGCTAGCCAAGCTGGTCAGCTGGTGTATTGCATCGGCGCTGACTTACCACGCGCTTGCCGGAGTCAAGCACCTCATTATGGATGCGGGCATTGGTGAGACGATGCGCGGTGGTGTGTTGGGCGCGCGCATCGTGTTTGCGCTGGCGGCTGCGGCCGCAGCGGTGTGGGGGGTGCTGATATGGTGACCTCTGTGACAAGTTTCAGCCGAACGGGGCTATCTGACTGGCTGATTCAGCGGGTTACCTCTTTGGTGTTGCTCGCATATTTTATTGTTATCGCCTACCAGTTACTGGGTTCAGTTGACTACACTTCGTGGCGACTGCTGTTTGACCAGACGTGGATGAAGGTCTTTACCCTGATGGCAGCGCTGTCGCTGGCGGCACACAGCTGGATTGGCCTGTGGTCAGTGTTCACGGATTACCTGACTGAGAGAATGTTGGGGCCGAAGGGTAACGTCATCAGGTTGTTTTGCCAGCTGGGCGCGTCACTCGCTCTGGTGGGTTACGTGATTTGGGTGATTGTCATTATTTGGAGCTGAGGCGTCTTGGATCAGCTGTGAACAAGTGGGGCGGTGTACCACGAGGCTCCCGGGATAGACGTGAGATTTATGAGAACAATTTCTTTTGATGGGGTAATTGTAGGCGGTGGCGGCGCTGGAATGCGCGCGGCGTTGCAGTTGGCCCAGTCCGGTTATAAGACCGCCGTTATTTCTAAGGTGTTTCCGACGCGTTCACATACTGTGTCCGCGCAGGGTGGTATCACCTGCGCAATTGCCAGTGCTGACCCTCAGGACGATTGGCGGTGGCACATGTATGACACCGTGAAAGGCTCTGACTACATAGGCGATCAAGACGCGATTGAATACATGTGCTCGGTCGGCCCAGAGGCGATCTTCGAGTTGGAGCATATGGGCCTCCCGTTTTCGCGTACCGAGGAAGGCCGCATTTATCAAAGACCCTTTGGTGGGCAATCGAAGAATTTTGGCGAGGGCGGACAGGCGGCTCGAACGTGTGCGGCGGCTGATCGCACCGGCCACGCGCTCTTGCATACGCTGTATCAAAACAATATCAAAAACGAGACCGTCTTTTTTAACGAGTGGTTCGCCGTTGATCTGGTGAAGAACCAGGACGGTGCGGTGGTGGGTGTGATCGCCATTTGCATTGAAACGGGTGAGACCGTTTACGTGAAATCCAAGGCAACGGTCTTCGCTACTGGTGGTGCTGGCAGGATCTATGCCTCCACCACTAATGCGCACATCAATACCGGTGATGGCATGGGCATGGCGCTCCGCGCAGGCGTGCCTGCGCAAGATATGGAGATGTGGCAGTTCCATCCGACTGGAATCTACGGTGCCGGTACGTTGGTGACTGAGGGCTGTCGCGGAGAGGGTGGCTATCTGGTCAATAAGGACGGCGAGCGCTTTATGGAGCGATACGCGCCCAACGCTAAGGATTTGGCGGGCAGAGACGTGGTGGCGCGCTCGATGGTGCTTGAGATTCTCGAGGGCCGGGGCTGCGGCCCTAACGGTGATCACGTGAAGCTCAAGCTGGATCATCTCGGTGAGGAGGTTCTCGAATCCCGACTCCCCGGGATCTGCGAATTGAGCCGCACTTTTGCTCACGTCGACCCTGTCAAGGAGCCCATCCCGGTTGTGCCGACTTGTCACTACATGATGGGCGGTATTCCCACGAACGTTCATGGCCAGGCCTTGACCGTCGATGCACAGGGCAACGATGCGCTCATTCCGGGCCTTTATGCGTGCGGCGAAGTCGCCTGTGTCTCAGTGCATGGTGCGAATCGACTCGGCGGCAACTCATTGCTGGACCTCGTGGTCTTTGGGCGGGCCTCTGGTCTGTTTATCGAGAAGTCGCTGCGTGAGGGAATAGAGCTCCGGGACGCGTCACAAACTGACATTGAGGTGGCTGGTGCGCGGCTTGAGGCACTCAACGCCCGAGAGCAGGGCGAGCAGGTGTCACCATTGCGACACGAGTTGCAGGAAATCATGCAAAACCACTTTGGCGTGTTCCGCACCGGTGAGTTCATGCGCGAGGGGATCTCCAAGCTGGCTGATTTGCGAGAGCGCGTAGAAAACGTTGCACTCGCTGACAGATCAAATGCGTTTAATACTTCGCGGATCGAGTGTCTGGAACTGCAGAACCTGTTCGAAACCGCTGAAGCCACGGCGGTGGTTGCCGAGGCTCGAGATGAGAGTCGCGGTGCTCACGCGCGAGAAGATTTCACTGAACGAGATGACGAGAACTGGCTGTGTCACTCCCTCTATCATAGTGAGGGCAAGCAAGTGTCCAAGCGGAGCGTCAACTTTACCCCGCAAACCGTTGAAACCTTCCAGCCGATGGCGAGAAGTTACTGAGTTTTTCAGGAGCGATAGCAGATGCTACAGGTCAGCCTATACCGTTATAACCCCGAGACCGACCAAGCCCCCTACATGCAGGATTTTTCTGTCGACACGGGCGATCGCGATCTGATGGTGCTGGACGTACTGGAGCTCATCAAAGCCGATCTCGATGGCAGTGTGACCTACCGTCGCAGTTGCCGGGAGGGTGTCTGCGGGTCAGATGGTCTCAACATGAACGGTAAAAATGGGCTGGCATGCATCACGCCCCTCTCTGAGAGTGTTAAAGGCGGAAAGCTGGTGATTCGTCCTCTGCCGGGATTGCCTGTGATTCGCGATCTTGTCGTCGATATGAGTCTTTTTTACGCGCAGTACGAGAAGGTACAGCCCTACTTGCAGAATCCCACACCGGCGCCGGCGATCGAGCGACTGCAGTCTCCCGAGGAGCGCGCCCAGTTGGATGGGTTGTACGAGTGCATTCTTTGCGCCTGTTGCTCGACCAGTTGTCCTTCCTTCTGGTGGAATCCCGATCGATTTGTCGGTCCCGCCGGTTTGTTGCAGGCTTATCGATTCCTTGCTGACAGTCGTGACACGGCGACAGAGGACCGGCTGGCCAAGCTGGATGATCCCTTCAGCGTGTTTCGCTGCCACGGCATTCAAAATTGCGTCAACGTGTGTCCGAAGGGCTTGAATCCCACCAAGGCGATTGGCCACATCCGCACCATGTTGCTTAATCGGGCGACCTGATACCGGTAGCACGATCAGTGGTGATGGTTGGCATAGCTGACTGTCATGAGGGTATTCCAGCCGCTGCATATCAGTCATATAGCGCATAACTTCCAGTTATTTAAGGGACCAAGCACACCCGGAAATGTCAGTAATTCTGCCGTTTTTGGCATTAGACGGGCGCCCAAAAAAAACAATTACCCTACACTACGCTCCTTAAGCTAAGTGACCGGTGGCCGAGACGAGTTACCGCTTAGCGACACCTCAGGGGGCAACAGTGACACAGGCGACGCCTATACCCGGCATGCTGGCGCAGTGGGCAACATCTCACATTGCGGGTGGTAACGCCGAGTATGTGGACGCGCTGTACGAGCACTACCTTCAGGACCCCAACGCCATCCCGCCGGAATGGCGCGACTATTTCGATCAATTGCCCCGCGTGGCCTCTGACACCCATGCACTCCACGATGTGCCTCATTCGGTGCTGCGTGACCGATTTGCGCGCATTTCCAAGATGCGGGTGCGCACCGATGCGACAGTCGCGCAGGATTCACACGCGACCGAGTACGAGCGAAAGCAAGTCAGAGTGGTGCAGCTCATATCTGCGTACCGGCAGCGGGGGCACCAAGAGGCGCAACTTGATCCGCTAGCGTTGGCGCAACGCCCGTCCGTCCCGGACCTGGACCTCACCTTTCATGAGCTTACTGAGGCGGATTTAGATACCACCTTTCAGGTGGGTACTGTGTACTTTGGTCGCTCCGAAGCCACCTTGGCAAGCATCCGCGACGATCTGGCCGCCACCTATTGCGGCACCGTGGGGGCGGAGTTCATGCACATCGTGGATACCGAGGAGCGGCATTGGATCATGAGCCGCATGGAAGCGGTGCGCAGTGCGCCCGACTTTTCAGCTGAGCAGCGGCTCAACATCTTGCGGCAACTGAACGGTGCAGAGGGTCTCGAGCGATCGCTGGGCTCTAAATACCCCGGAACTAAGCGGTTTGGTCTCGAGGGTGGGGAAAGCCTCATACCGATGATGAGTGAGGCGATTCAGCGAATCGGCGGTTACGGTGCCAAAGAAATCTGTATTGGTATGGCGCACCGCGGCCGACTCAACGTGCTGGTCAATATTTTGGGTAAAAACCCTGTCGACTTGTTTGACGAGTTCGAGGGGAAAGTGAGCTACATCGGCTCCGGGGACGTGAAATACCATCAGGGATTTTCATCGAACATGATGACGCCGGGAGGCGAGGTGCACCTGGCGCTGGCCTTCAATCCCTCCCATCTTGAGATCGTGTCGCCGGTTGTCGAAGGTTCGGTTCGCGCACGGCAGGATCGTCGCGCTGACCCCGATGGGCAGACGGTCGTTCCCATCGTGCTGCATGGCGACGCGTCCTTCGCGGGCCAGGGTGTCGTCATGGAAACCTTCCAGATGTCCCAGACGCGGGCTTACCGCACAGGCGGAACCCTGCACATCGTACTGAACAATCAGATCGGCTTTACCACCAGTGAGCCTGCCGACGCGCGCTCCACAGAGTACTGCACCGACATAGCCAAGATGGTTCAGGCGCCCATATTCCACGTCAATGGCGATGACCCCGAGGCGGTGGTGTTCGTGACCCAGCTCGCCGTGGACTACCGCAACCAGTTCAACAAGGACGTGGTGATCGACCTCGTTTGCTACCGACGCCGTGGCCATAACGAGGCGGATGAGCCGTCTGTGACGCAGCCCGGCATGTACGACAAAATCAAATCCCATCCCTCGACGCGGGAGTTGTATGCCCAGCGGTTGATAGCGGACGGATTGGTAACCCAAGAGCAGGACGCGGCATGGGTTGAGGATTATCGCGAGGCATTGGAGCGGAATGAGCCGATGGTGAGCTCGCTGGTCTCTGAGCCCAACAAGGCTTTGTTTGTTGATTGGTCACCCTATCTGGGGCACCGCTGGGACGTGGCCGCGGATACCACGGTGCCGCTGGGGCAGCTCAAGGCGCTGTCCGAACAAACCAATGCGGTACCCGAGGCTTTCTCCGTTCATCGGGTCGTAAAGAAGCTCATGGACGATCGGCTCAAAATGGGCGCCGGCGCGCTGGAAGTGAACTGGGGCTTTGCAGAGACGATGGCCTACGCGTCATTACTGGAAGAGGGCTATCCCGTCCGCCTCACAGGGCAGGACGTGGGGCGGGGTACTTTCAGTCATCGACACGCGGTGCTCCACAATCAGCGCGATGGCCAGACCTATGTTCCGCTGCAGCAGCTGAACACCGAGCAAGCGCCCTTCAGGATCTATGATTCTTTGCTCTCCGAAGAGGCGGTGCTGGCATTCGAGTATGGCTATGCCACCACGTCCCCCGGAGGGCTTGTGGTGTGGGAGGCGCAGTTTGGTGATTTCGCCAACGGCGCTCAGGTGGTCATCGATCAATTTATTTCCAGTGGTGAGAACAAATGGAGTCGGCTGTGCGGGCTGACCATGTTGTTGCCCCATGGGTACGAG
>JAHEJH010000068.1 GCA_024638905.1 Luminiphilus sp. | reverse complement strand
TTGCAGATGCCGGTGTGGCTGACAGCCGCCGAGGGTGACCGCACGATCCCTCCTGAACGCAGCACCTCTGTCGCAAGCGATTTACCCCTCGCTCGCGCGGTGCGTATCCCTGATCTTGGACACCTTGCCCACGAGGAAAACCCGGAGATATTCGACGACCTTTTTCAGAAAATGGTGGCCACAACCGCTGAATGACTGCGCCATCACACGGTGAAAAGAAGGCTGTGCACCCCTCACCAGCACTGCTACACTGTCTAATATAACTGACAGTTTAAGTGTCTTTTTTATATGAATATCGCGGAATCTGCGTTTCGTTCATTGGAGACGACTGACCACCGACCCACGGCAATTGTGATTGGCACCGGGTTTGGCGGTCTTGCGGCTGCCATCCGCCTGGGCGCCAAGGGCTACCGGGTCCACATGCTCGAAAAGCTGGACGCGCCGGGTGGGCGTGCCTATGTTTACCATCAGGACGGCTTCACCTTCGACGCCGGACCGACGATTGTCACCGCGCCCTTCTTACTGGAAGAGCTATGGGCCATGTGCGGCAAGCGCTTTGCCGATGACGTTGAACTCAAACCCATGGATCCGTTTTTCCGGCTCCGTTTTGATGACGGCCGCATCTTTGACTACTCAGGTGACAAAGCACGCAACATTGAACAAATCAAAAACTACAATGAAGCCGATGCCGAGGGCTACGAGCGCTACCTGAAAGCCAGCGAGGAGCGTTACAAAGTCGGTTTCGAAGGTTTGGTCGATAAGCCCTTCGATTCATTGCTCGCACTATTTAAGTTCATGCCGCAGCTCATCAGGCTCCGGGCTGATCGGAGCGTCTACAAACTGGTGTCGCGCTACATACGTGATCCACAGCTCCGTATGACGATGAGTTTTCACCCGCTACTGATCGGCGGCAACCCCTTTTCGGTCACCAGCGTCTACACCCTGATCTCATTTTTGGAGCAACGTTTCGGCGTGTGGTCCGCCATGGGCGGCACCGGCAGCATCGTCAACGGCATGGCCGGGCTGATTGAAGGCCAGGGCGGCAAGATCGAGTGCAATGCTGAAGTGGAAGAGATTCTGGTAGACGACGGAGCCGTGCGTGGCGTACGACTGGCAGATGGCCGAACACTGCATAGCGATCTCGTGGTGTCCAACGCGGACGCGGCCTGGACATACCGGCACCTGATCAAAGCGGAACATCGCAAACGATGGACGGATCGCAAAATCGACCGCTCACATTTCTCAAATGGACTGTTCGTCTGGTACTTCGGCACCGAGGGACAATACCCCGACGTACCCCACCATTCCGTGATTCTGGGGCCACGCTATAAAGGCCTACTGGACGATATCTTCAAGCGCAAAGTGCTGGCCGATGACTTCAGTCTTTACCTGCATCGACCCACAGAGACAGACCCCTCGCTTGCGCCAGAGGGCTGCGACACATTTTACGCGTTGGCGCCGGTGCCGCATCTCGATGCGGATGTGGACTGGCCCACATATGCCGAGACGTTCAAAGAGCGGATCTGCCAGCGACTGGAAGAGACCATGCTACCCGGCCTGCGTGATCGCATCGTCACATCCCGACTACTCACACCGCAGGACTTCCATGACCGGCTGAACTCGGTCAAAGGAGCCGCCTTTGGCTATGAGCCGCGGATTACACAGAGCGCTTGGTTCAGACCGCACAACCGCAGCGAGGACATCAAGGGCTTGCACCTCGTCGGCGCGGGAACTCATCCGGGTGCCGGCATGCCCGCGGTGATCTCTTCCGCCAAGGTGATCGACCAATTGATTCCTGCAGCAGTGACCCAACGTGCGTAACGACCATCAGATCATGACGCCCCATACCGACATGAGCGAATGTCGGCGGTTGCTGTCGCATGGCTCCAAGTCCTTTTACATCGCCTCTCATTTCCTTCCGCGAGCACTCCGCGAATCGGCGTCCGGACTCTACGCGTTCTGTCGTATCGCTGACGATTTGGTGGATCTCGGTGATGACCCGCGTCAAGCGCTTGTCACGCTTCATCAGCGACTCGATCAGATCTACGACGGTCGGCCAGACAATCACCCGATCGACCGGGTGCTGAGTCAGATCGTGATCGACCATAAATTACCGAGGGGACTGCTCGATGCCCTGCTTGAGGGATTTGAGTGGGACACCGAGGGACGGGATTACTTTACGCTTGCAGAAGTCTGCGACTACGGCGCCCGTGTCGCAGGCACCGTCGGCGTCATGATGGCGGTTCTCATGGGGGTCAAAGACCATGCTACGCTGGCCCGCGCCGCTGATTTGGGCGTGGCCATGCAACTGACCAATATCTGCCGCGATGTGGGCGAGGACGCCCGCGCCGGACGGCTTTACCTGCCGCGTGATCTGATGCGGGAAGCCGGCATGGATCCCGAGGCATTTCTCCGCAACCCGGTGCCCAGCCCTCAACTCACCCAAGTGCTAAAAAAGCTTCTCGCGGAAGCCGAGCGACGCTATCAATTAGCCGATGAGGGCATCCGACAACTGCCTCGCAGTTGCCGGCCCGGCATTTTGACCGCCCGCCGCCTCTACGCCGAGATAGGTCATACCGTTGTACACAATGATTACGACTCGATTAGCCAACGCGCGGTCGTGTCGCGGGCACGTAAAATTCAGATCCTGATTGGTTTGATTCGCGGGCCAGCCGCGGCACCAGAATATATGCTGGAGCCCTGCGCAGCCGAGAATCAGTTTTTAATCGACGCTATTCCTCACACCGAAGACTGGCAACGCCCGAACCAACCGCGAGACTTCTCCGCCAAAGCTGAGTGGATGCTTGAGCTCTTCATGGTCATGAAAGAGCGTGACGAGATAGCCATACACGCCCAGCCCCAGGAGCGGGACTGACGGTCTCAGCCCTTTCGCGGCATTCTGAACGGCAGCAAAAACTGAACCCACGGCCGACAAAAGCGGTGCAGGTCGAGACTCTCATGCATGAATTGCCCACCCCCCACCTGAATCTCGGAGCGGGTATAGAAGGGTGTGTCCTCCAGAGTTTTCACGCGACCTGCTTGATGGGGTAGTCGGGCGGGGCGCGCCACGCGCCATACCGGCCCGCGGGGAAGCTGCTGAAGATCGGGGGAAGGCGTGCGTGCCATGGCGCCTGATCGGTCCACAGAGAGCGACAGCCTTTTTTCACCGCCACCCCTCAACTGCGCGTCGTAATGAATCTGGCAGTCCCCCTCCGCGTCGTGCCCTCTACACCAGTTCCAGGAAGCGAAGCCCGTTTCGATGGGACGTGACCCGTAGTTGGAATCAACATAAGCCGCCCCACTCCACTGCAAGCCCGGTCGCTCCAGCGCCACCTTGATCCCGGCAATGGGCGCGATAGGCCACCACCAATGCTCACCGACGCCGTCCAGCTCAAAGCACTCCTGTGAGGGGCGATCAAAAGAGATGGAGACACGGCCCGCCACGGGCTGCCCAAATGGCGTAGCGCGCTCCTGGATATCGACCTCCAATCCTGAGTCAGAAGTTCGCAACGCACTCGGCCCGATATCAAGTACCTGTGGCGACTGCCGCAATGCTGTCTCGCCCCGCTCCGTCATACACCATCTCGACTGGCTAGGCCCATACAGAATGACGTTAAGGCTGACGTGATTCGCTGCCTGACCCCGCCCGCGATGCCGCGCCCTGTAGTAATAAGGCGAGAAAACACTGCCAATGAAAGCGATGATCGTGATGCCAAACTGCCCACAGTCACTAAAACCATCGACATACCACCAGCGATACCCCGCCTCTGGCACTAGGCGCTCAAACCCCAACCCACACTGCGCCAACCCGGCTTCAGCCGGGGTGGCGGACCGCATTGTCAAAGCTGAGCTCATAGGGGTTGCGCCAACACACCGAGTGGCGTAGTTTGTCAGGTAAATATAACATTTAACACTGTCATTTTTATTTGACGGTAAGAGGAGGGCTGCCCATGCACGACCCGCTACTCGACTGCGAGGAAGATATCCGCGATTTCCTTGCAGAACACACCACCACACAGTGCCCACCACTCCTGGCGCAGGCCATGGAGTATGCCGTATTCCCCGGGGGCGCAAGGGTTCGACCACAGCTCTGCATGGCGGTGGCCCTGGCCAATAACAGTAGCGATCGACCCCTAGCTGCGGCAGCGGCTACCGCGGTCGAATTCTTGCACTGCGCATCACTAGTCCACGATGATCTGCCCTGCTTTGACGACGCCACCGAGCGACGCGGTAAACCGTCAGTGCACGCGAAATTTGGCGAGCGCATTGCGGTTTTGACAGGCGATGCGCTTATCGTGGCTGCGTTTCAGACGCTGGCCGTGCACGCCATTCATAACGTGCGCGCGGAGCGCGTCCCGCTGGTGCTATCGATTCTCGCCCGCGGCGTCGGCGCACCCCACGGGATTGCCGCCGGGCAGGCTTGGGAGTGCGAGCCCAGTGTCGATGTGGCGCGTTATCACCGCGCCAAGACCGGCGCACTCTTTATTGCTGCGACTTGCGCGGGCGCGGCCTCAGCAGGTGTGGACCCCGGCCCCTGGGTGAATCTGGGCGCCTGTATTGGCGAGGCATTCCAAGTTGCTGACGACATCAAAGACGCCACAGGCAATGCCGAGGCACTCGGTAAACCCGTCGGCATTGATGCCAAGTTAGGCCGCCCTAACGCGGTTCAGGAACACGGGCTTGATGGTGCCGCCGATCGGCTGAAATCACTGATGGAAGAAGGACTGGAAAGCGTGCCCTACTGCTCCGGTCGCGAGAGCCTCGTGCGGTTGGTCCGCGCGCAGTCCGAACGCTTCATACCCGAAAAAATGGGGCGCTCTGCGGCCTGATCGATGCTGGCCGACCCCAATACCTGGCCCGACCAGCAACCAGCTCCCTCTGACTGGCGCTGTCGATGGCGGCTGTTTCGGAATCGTCTGCTCGCCGACAGCAAGTTCCAGCGCTGGGCCGCGAGAACGCCGCTCATTCGGCGGATCGCAAGCAGAAAAGCTGTTGAATTACATCATCTTACAGCAGGGTTCGTTTACACACAGACGCTGACGGCCGTCGTGCAGAGTAACCTTCTGGCGGTATTGCAGGGCAGAATAGAGTCCACCAAGTCAGTAGCCGCCATGTGCGGACTGACCACCCCGGCCGCACACACCTTACTGACCGCCGCACAAGCGCTGGATCTCACCGAGGAAGTCTCGCGGGGCTATTGGATGGTCGGCGAGCTCGGTGCCTCGGTACTGGGTAACCCCGCAGTGCAGGACATGGTCAAACACCACGCCGTGCTGTACCGCGACTTAGCTGATCCACTGGCCCTTCTCCGCCACCGCGACAGCACCGGCCTGCGGGACTACTGGAGCTATGTCCCGGGGGGCAACAACCCCGACGACGGTCATCGTGAGTACAGCCAGTTGATGAGCAGCTCGCTGGCGCTGATATCAGACCATATTCTGGAGACCTACCCGCTCGGAGATTATCGCGGTCTTGTCGACGTCGCCGGTGGGACCGGCCACTTCGCGCGCATGGTGAAAAAACGCTATCCCGATATCGATGCCACAGTCCTGGACCTGCCAGAGGTCGTGTCTGAGGCCAAGCGACAGTTCCCTCAGACCGATATCCGTTTCGTGGCGACCGACATGTTCCGCTCTCCACTGCCACCAGACACCGAATGTTTTTCGCTGGTCCGAGTGCTCCATGATCACGACGACGAGCCCGTGGTGGCGTTGCTCACCCGCCTGCATTCGGCGCTGAAGCCTGGCGGACACCTGTTGATCGCCGAGCCCATGGCCGGCACTGCGGGTGCTGAGCCGATCGGCGATACCTATTTCAGCTTCTATTTATGGGCCATGGGAAGTGGCCGCCCCCGCACTGCCAAGGAACTGAAAGCCATGTGCCTAGCGGCGGGTTTTAGCGGTATCCGCGAGTTCAAAACCCCGATTCCGGCCCTGACACGGATTTTGGTAGCCGAAAAAGCGGCCACCATCGTATAAAAGATATTTGTATGTATTATTTGACAGTTTTACGTGTTAATTTATAATGACAGTAGAGCTATATCGCCGCCATCACGCCCCAAAAAGGTGCTTGGCGGTTGCACAAAAGTAATAAGAGAGCACCGCCATGGGAGCAATGTCCACTGCGGTGGTTTTCGAGCAACCCGGGGAAATGGCTATACGCCCCGTTCAGTTGCCCGAGCCCCACAGTACAGATTGCCTAGTCGAGGTCAGTTGGACCGGCATCAGCACCGGCACCGAGAGGTTGCTGTGGGATGGGCGTATGCCGCCCTTCCCGGGGTTGGCGTACCCGCTTGTGCCCGGCTATGAGACCGTGGGCACCGTGATTGAGCCCGGCAAAAACACAAATTTGGAAGCCGGTCAGCGTGTTTTTGTGCCGGGAAGCAGAGGCTTCACCGATGTGCACGGCCTATTTGGTGGTGCCGCGCAGACGCTGGTTGTGCCCGCCGATCGCCTGATATCACTGCCCTCAGAGATGGACTCAACGGGTGTGTTGCTGGCGCTCGCTGCCACAGCATGTCACGCCTTGGTACGCATGGAAGATCTTGGGCCGCCCGAGCTGATCATTGGTCATGGCGCCCTGGGGCGTTTGATTGCCCGCGTCGCAAAGGCCCGGTACGACGCGACCCCTGTGGTTTGGGAAACCGCCGCCGAGCGTCGCGAAGGCAACCACAGCTACACCGTGATTGACCCGAAAGAGGATGACCGCCGCGACTACCGGCGCGTCTGTGATGTCAGCGGTGCCAATCTCATCGTTGATCAAGCCGTGCACCATCTTGCTAAGGGCGCCACGGTGCTCCTCGCAGGCTTTTACGCCGCACCGATTCAATTCAATTTCCCGGCCGCGTTCATGCGCGAGATCGACTTACGCATCAGCGCCGAATGGCAGCCGGAAGATATGCAAACCGCTCTCGATCTGATCTCAGGGGGAGATCTGTCACTGAGCGGCATCATCACCCATGACCAACCCTATGACAGCGCTGAAACCGCCTACCAACAGGCGTTTTCTGATCCCCGCTGCCTGAAGATGGTCCTCGACTGGAGAGACGCATGAACGCACCGGAGAGTGCCAAGCTATATGACCCGGGTTTGGAATCCACTGGGGAGAGAGCCGATTTACTGGCCTCCTCCGGAGACGATGCACCCAAAACCCAGATCATTGCGATCTACGGTAAGGGCGGTATCGGCAAGAGCTTCACGCTAGCCAACCTCTCTTACATGATGGCCCAGCAGGGTAAGAAAGTATTGCTGATCGGCTGCGATCCCAAGAGCGACACCACTTCACTGCTCTTTGGCGGCAAAGCCTGCCCCACCATTATCGAAACCGCCTCTGCCAAGAAAGCGGCGGGCGACGAAGTGTCTGTGGGGGACGTCTGCTTCAAACGCGACGGTGTATTCGCCATGGAACTGGGTGGCCCTGAAGTCGGCCGGGGCTGCGGTGGCCGCGGCATCATCCACGGCTTTGAAACGCTAGAAAAACTCGGCTTCCACGACTGGGATTTCGATTACGTATTGCTCGACTTCCTGGGCGACGTGGTCTGCGGCGGCTTCGGCTTACCGATCGCACGCGACATGTGCCAGAAAGTGATCGTGGTGGCCTCGAATGACCTACAGTCACTGTATGTCGCCAACAACGTCTGCTCCGCGGTCGAATACTTCCGCAAGCTGGGCGGCAACGTGGGCGTCGCCGGGATGGTCACCAACAAAGACGACGGCGCCGGGCAGGCCCAGGCCTTCTGTAAGGCTGTCGGCATTCCCGAACTCGCATCAATTCCGGCCAACGACGATATCCGTCGAAAAAGCGCTTCCTACGAAATTATCGGACGCCCCGAAAGTGAGTGGGGCTCACTCTTTAGCGAGCTCGCCACCAATGTGGGCGAGGCCCCACCGCATAAACCGACGCCGCTCACGCAGGACGGATTGCTGGAGCTATTCGATGGCGACACTGTTGGCCGCGACGTGGTGTTACAGCCCGCGAGCCTCGAAGATCTCTGCAACGTCGAGCACCTAAACAAGCCCTCTCTGGAAGTCATTTATGACACCGTCTGACGCCGTCATCGCCGTTGATAGCGAGAGCACCGCGCAGGCGGCCGGCTGCCATGCGGGCGAAGAGGTGATGCGCGATGCAGCCGCGAAAGCGGGCAAAAGTGCCCAGCTGGAGCAATATGACAAGGATTATCCCAAGGGCCCTCATGATCAACCGCAAAGCATGTGTCCCGCGTTCGGCTCGCTGCGAGTCGGCCTGCGCATGCGCCGCACGGCGACCGTTCTGTCAGGGTCGGCGTGCTGTGTTTACGGTCTGACCTTTACCTCACACTTCTACGGTGCCAAGCGCACGGTCGGCTATGTGCCCTTTGACTCCGAGTCACTGGTCACGGGCAAGCTGTTTGAGGATATCCGTGAAGCCGTCCATGAACTGGCTAACCCCGACGAATACGACGCCGTGGTAGTGATCAATCTCTGCGTGCCTACTGCATCTGGAGTGCCCCTGGATCTGCTGCCGGATGAGATCGACGGTGTGCGGATCATAGGTATTGATGTACCCGGCTTTGGCGTACCAACTCATGCGGAAGCCAAGGATGTGCTCGCAGGCGCTATGCTGGCTTATGCACGGAAGGAGGTCCAAGCTGGGCCCGTGGCACGCCCTCTCGGTCTTGAGGCGAAAACGAAAGAACCCAGTGTCGCTTTAGTAGGCGAAATCTTCCCGGTCGACGCCATCACCATTGGCCGCATGCTGCAGCCCATGGGCGTGAAGGCCGGCCCGGTCATTCCGACCCGGGAATGGCGCGAGCTCTATGCGGCACTGGATTGCAATGCCGTGGCCATGCTGCACCCGTTTTATGCCGCCACCGCGCGCGAGTTCAAGGCCGCAGGGCGTCCGCTACTGGGTTCCGCACCCGTCGGTGTTGAGGGGACGCGGGAC
>JAHEJH010000064.1 GCA_024638905.1 Luminiphilus sp. | reverse complement strand
ATATACGGAAAACTCGGGGAATAACATCATGCCCAGTATGGCGCCCAGCACCATCGTTACGGGCAAACCCAAAAGCAGCATTCTGCCGGGAATGCGCCAATTCTTTCGCAGCACGCTCAGATTTGCACTGGCGGCATCAACAAACAGAAACAACGCGAGCGTCAGGTCAATCAACAATTTGCCATTGCCGAAATTAACTGAAGGATTGAACCACTCTAGGCCCAGCGGACCCAGCGCCACGCCGACCGTGACAAACACGATAGGGCCGGACAACGACAAACGCTCCACTTTTTCGGAAATCAGGCTGTAGACGAAGAGCAGAGCAGCAAAGCACGCGAGTCCGAAGTACATGGTACTGACCGTGAAAAAGCGTTAGTCGGTGATGGTAAGCGAGACCGCCGCTACATTCCACGAGGTAAGCCAGCGTAAACGCCTTCAGTGGGAGTGCCCGTCACGAGCACTGGCGGGAGCGACCGTTAGGGTAAAGACCGCTCAGATATCCCTATGACAGCAGACGTGAGCGTGAGGCTACCTGGACCCTACTGATCGGCTCCGCTTCGGAGCTCTTGCTCGCCCAGCTCTAGTAATAGGTGAGTGACGGCATAGTCAGGAATTTCATCTACGGGGATCTCACGTCGGTGCTGGACCAGCATTTCTTCCGAGACCATGCCTTTGGCGCGCAAAATCAGCCGCTGCAAGCGATGCTCAATATCACGCTCTAGCGTCATTTCGGCCGTTCGCCGCTCGCCCGCAGGCACATCGGCGCTTTGTAAAGCCGCCCTGCCCGCGTCCCGCAACAACGCCTCCAACTTGGCACGCTGGGCCTGAAACTCGCTGCGGCTGCAAGCTCCCTGAGAGCTCAGCTGATCACCTGATGTGGACTTGGCCATGACGCGCTCCGGATGTTGGCACTGGAGTAGTTACGCGACATCGTCATGATTGGTTTTCCCGTGGCACGCTCGCACTCCGCTGTGCAAAGTATCGTTAGCCCGGAAAGCAATTAAGGAAACGCCCCCAAGCTTCTGTTATTTATCATATTAATCTGAGTTTGGGGTCCGCTTTGCAAGGCAGGCAGACTCTGACACACTGGATCGACGTGACGGGGCGCGCCCTCAAAATAATGAAATCACAAGGCGATCATCTATGACAGGTACCGCACCAGCCCACCCACTGAAACGCAGTCCTCACAAGCTCAAGCTCGGCGTGTTTGGGCTGAACGTCAGTAGCGGCTGCTCGATGACAGAGCGAACGGACACGCTCAAGGTTGAGTGGGCTGAGTCGGTGAAAATTGCGCAGCTGGCGGAGCAGGCTGGTATTGAAGCCGTCATTCCCGTCGCCCGATGGAAAGGGATGGGCGGCAAGGTGAATTTCAACCACCGCAACTTTGAAACCTTTACCTGGGCTGCTGGTTTAGCCGCCAAAACGGAGGAAATCGGCGTATTTGCGACATTCCATGTACCCACCGTACACCCCGTCCGCGCCGCCAAAGAGGTGGCAACGATTGACCACATCTCTGGTGGTCGCTTCGGACTCAACATCGTTGCGGGCTGGAATGAGCGCGAAATCGCCATGTTTGGTGTGCCGCAAAAAGAACACGACGTGCGCTATGACGTCGCCGATGACTGGATTTCGCTATGCAAGGAACTCTGGACCGTCGAAGGCGAGTTTGACTATACAGGGCCCCACTTCACCTCTCCCGGGTGCTACTCGGAACCCAAACCGCTGCAAAAACCGTGGCCGGCGCTGATGAGCGCGGGCAATAGCCCCAGGGGCCAAGAGTTCGCCGCAGCGCATGCCGACTTTAACTTTGTGGTGGCACAGGACATGGCGACCGCGGGTGACGTCGCCGCTAACGGCCGGCGCTTGGCAAAAGAGCGATTTAATCGTGACATGCAGATTTTTGGCCAAGCCTACATTGTCTGCAGAGAAACCGAGCAGGAGGCGCAGGACTTTGTCCGCGAATACGTCTACGACCGCGGCGACTGGGAAGGTGTTCGCAATCTTTTGGACGTGCTGGTGCCCAACTCGCAGAGCGCGCTGGGTGATGGTTGGGAAGCCATGGCCGCCAATTTGATCGCAGGCTATGGCGCGATCCCGCTAGTCGGTACGCCCGAGCAAGTCGTCGATGGCATGCTGGCGTTCTCCAATGCGGGGCTAGATGGTATTACCTTGAGCTGGGTCAACTACGAGGAAGGCCTGACCCAGTTTCGGGATACCCTCCTTCCCATGATGCGGCAGGCGGGTTTGCGCGAATGACAGCGACACGAGAGGACTCAAGAGATTGACCAGTCCAGCCACGTTAACCGCGGAGATAACACGATGAGAAAACTGGAAGGCATGTCGATTCTGGTGACCGGTGGCGGCTCAGGCATCGGCGCGGACTGCGCGCGACGCTTCTGCGGCCAAGGCGCCATGGTTACGATCAGCGGACGGCGCCTCGAAAAACTCGAGACGATCAAGAATGAGCTGGGTGAGCGATGCCGCGTTGTTCAAGGCGACGTCACTGCACAGGCTGACCGGGAGGCCATGCTCGCCGCCTCGGTTGAGCATGGTGGAAAATTGGACGCACTGGTCAACAATGCCGCCAACATGTATCGACAGCCCGTTGACGGCTACACCGAAGATTTCTTGAAGGACGCATTCGACACCAACGTGGTCTCAGCCATGATGCTGTCGAGCATGGCAGTACCGCACCTTGAATCAACGCAAGGCGCGATCGTTTTCATTGGCTCCACCCACACGCGCCGTGCGTTTCCGGGCGCCTCGCCCTACGCCACCACCAAGGCGGCGCTGGAGGGTCTGACGAAGGTGATGGCAGCGGAGCTGGGGCCTAAACAAATTCGTACCGGCTGTATTCTGCCCGGCGCGGTCTCGACGGAGCTGAACCTCCGCGCTGGCTTATTCACAGCGGAGCAAGCCAAAGACCGCTATGACGCCGTAGCAGGCTTGCACGCGCTAGGGCGCATTGGCACAGGCACCGAAGTAGCGGAAGGAGTCGAATATCTGGTTTGCGCCGAGTGGGTAACCGGCGTGGCGCTTGAGGTAGACGGGGGCATTGGTTTGGGCGCTTCTCATTTTTAACCTGTCTCGCAGCCGGGCCGCTGTTCTCGGCCGGTTGACGGCGCTGCCAAGACTCACTGTTGTTTTAGCAGTCAGTATCATTTCCGGTTGCGATATCGGCCGCCTTATACTGACCGCAGATCCCTGGGACCCGCCGCCGGAGCCCGCTATCGCTGAGGAGCCCCTGCCACGAGACCCCTGCACCCACGTGGTAGAGGAGCGTCAGCCGCTATTTGGGGACCTGCATCTGCACACCTCGCTATCGATGGACGCCAACTCCCTCGGTACCCGCACCCTGCCCGACGATGCCTACGCCTTTGCCACCGGCACGCCGATCGCCCTCTATGGCGGCGCCCCCGGGGCTGAGTCAAAAACGATTCAAATTGACCGGCCTCTAGATTTCGCCGCGGTCACTGATCACGCAGAGTGGATGGCCGAGGTGTCACTGTGCACCACACCGGGCTCCGGGTCCTACGACAGCACCGGCTGCGCCATTTATCGCGGCGAAGAGGAATCTTTATTAGCCAAAGCCTTAGGGGCGAAGGGCTTTCGGGCGCGCATCGGCGGCCTGATACAAATCGGGGGCCGCCGAGATGACGTCTGTGGCGAGGACCTTGCAGCTTGTCGCAAAGCGCTTGGCAACGTTTGGCAATCGGTACAGGCGTCAGCCGAGCGCTGGTATGACCGATCCTCGGACTGCAGCTTCACCACGTTCCATGCATGGGAATACAGCCGCTCACCCCAATCCACCAAGATCCACCGCAATGTCCTCTTGCGCAACGAGATCGTGCCAGAGCTTCCCATCTCTGCTTTAGAAACACCTGTGGAAATGGACCTGCGCCGTCAATTACTTGAGCAATGCAATGAATCTGGCTCTGGCTGCGAGGCCATCGCCATTCCACACAACCCTAACCTCTCCAATGGTCAGCTGTTTCGCGCCGAATACGCCGAACTGCCACTGGCGCGACAGCGTGAAGAGGCGGCCCTGCGTGCAAGACTCGAACCGGTGGTCGAGATGATGCAAATCAAGGGTGAAAGTGAATGCCGAAACGGCATGTATCAGGTTCTCGGCGGCAATGATGAGCTCTGCGATTTCGAGAAGATTCGTGACTTTGGGCAACCTGAGCTGTCAGATTGTGCAGAGGAGCAAAGCAAAGGTGCGCAGGCGGGTAAAGGCTGCACCAGTCGCAACGATTACGTGCGCTACGCGCTGATCGACGGCTTGAGAGAGAAAGAACGCCTCGGCATTAACCCGTACCAATTTGGGTTTATCGGCAGTACGGACTCTCACACCGCCGCGCCTGGCGCCGTCAGCGAGTACGAGCAGCCCTATAAGTACGGCACGACTCCCGAACAAACACTGACTGTGGGTGGCCGCCCCCGCGCGGTCGCATTCCAGAACCCAGGCGGACTCGCCGGCGTGTGGGCCGAGGAAAACACCCGTGACGCCATTTTTGACGCACTAAAACGCCGCGAGACCTTTGCCACCAGCGGACCGCGGATTGCGCCGCGTTTTTTTGGCGGCTGGCACATCCCGGCAGATATCTGCTCAAGCCCCAATCTGGCCGAAGCCGGTTATCGGCATGGCATTCCCATGGGAGGCGTGCTGACTTCCAAAACCAAACCGGATGAGCGACCACGATTCGTTGTCGCAGCCAATGCCGACCCCGGCACGGGCGGCGCGCCCGGACACCCTCTTCAGCGGATTCAAATCATCAAAGGGTGGGTTGGATCCGATGGCTCGTTTCATCAATCCGTTATCGATGTGGCCGGGAATGCTGACAACGGCGCCACCTTCGATCCCTTGAACTGCGAAGCGGAGGGCGAAGGTTTCGCCACCTTGTGCGGAGTCTGGGAGGACTCAGCGTTTGATCCACAGCGAGATGCAGTCTACTACGCCCGAGTGGTCGAAAATCCGAGCTGCCGGTGGTCAACGCGAATGTGCCTGTCGCTACCAGAGGGCCAGAGACCCGATGGGTGCGAAAACCCACGCATCCCGAAGGTTATTCAGGAGCGCGCCTGGACGGCACCCATCTGGTTCGATTCAAGCCGGTAGACTGGGGTGGGTCTGTCTGACATGGACGCCCATCAGACGTCCTGACATTCAGGGATCTCTGGATCATCTAGCAGTTCGCTGCAAGACATATCTGCCATAGCCAGAAAACAACGTTTCATCAGCTCAATTTTTTCTGCATTGGGTCCAGGGTTCGCCTGCGACTCAATTTGATTGATCTGACCCAATTGCGCTTCGCACTGCCCATCCATGCGAGCCTCAATCATCTGCAGCATCCCCGCATCCATGCCCCGACCACGCATCTCTTCAATACCGCACGCTTGACTATGAGCACACTGCGCCATGAAAGCGTCGGCGAGGGAATTGTTATCATCCGCAAGTGTCACCTCGTTTGCTAATGCCAATAAGGTCGCTGCAATCAAAATCAAAATGCGCATGGCTTTTCGGCCCCTGATCCTTGGCCTTTAACTCACCCCTAAACTACCGACGATTCACAAGCCCGGAGTAATCCTCATTAAAGAGAATTCAAGCGCTTCGCGCTGTTATTCATGTGTCACTTTGAATCAGTGATCGAGCATGCTTATATACTGATTATTAACTGGGGGACGTAGCATGCAGCTATCCAACGAGCTTTTCTTCGCTTTATTCAGCATTGTCATGGTGGTCGCGGTGGTTTGGTTTATGCGTAGCGCCAGCCGCTTCAAGGCCTGGGCCAAAAGCCGCGACGAGAAAAATATGGATGAGTGATCTCTTCACGGGAGCGCTGAAGGGCCCGTGCGGACTGATTTGCGCGGCGGTCCTCGCACTCTCAGGAAGCCCGCTCGCTGACACCCAAGACCCCTCCGACTGGCAAATAACGAGGCCTGAAGCAGTCGACCTCTCCTCTGAGGCGCTATCCGCGATTCATCAAGATATTGAGAACGGCCGCTACGGATATATCGATGCCTTTCTGGTAGCACGCCATGGCAGCTTGGTCTTTGAGCGGTATTACGAGCACGACTACCCTTCGATATATGAACAAGAAGCCGCGACACCGGGCGCGCTGGTCGTAAACGACCCCAGCGGGCCCTATAACTACTTTAACCCTTGGTGGCATCCCTACTATCGGAATACGGCACTGCACTCCATGCAGTCGGTCACCAAATCCGTCGTGTCAGCGCTGGTAGGTGTCGCGATATCCCGAGGTGAATTCCCCGACCTCGACACGCCTGTGCTGGAATTCTTTGACGAAGCCGCCGTGCTGAATATTGATCAGCGCAAGCGCGCTATAACGCTGCGTGATCTGCTCACCATGAGCGACGGCTTGCTGTGGGATGAAAGCCTGCCGTACAACAACCCTGCTAATTCATTTGCTGTGATGACGAAGGCGCACGATTGGGTGAAATACACCCTCGATCTGCCCATGGGGACAGAGCCCAGCACCGTCTTTAACTACAACAGTGGCGCCACACTCATCTTGGGACACATCTTCCGGCTCGCGACCGGCACCGACATCGAGGAATATGCGGTCGAGCATCTGTTTACGCCACTCGGTATTGACGACTACTTTTGGGACAGAACGCCATACGGGCTGACCGATACTCAAGAAGGCTTGTACATCTCAGCGCGAAGCCTCGCCAAAATCGCGCAGCTTTTTCTGCAAAAAGGTTGGTGGCAGGGCGAACAAGTCATCCCGGTCACATGGGTGGAGGAATCCATTGCGCCACAGTACCCCACCGGCGCAGCGGGAGATGAGGCCTACGGCTACCTGTGGTGGTCCCAGCCTTTCACTTACGAGGGAGAATCGCAAAGGGCCTACTTTGGTAAAGGGTTTGGCGGGCAACGACCTATTTTCCTGCCAGAGCTGGACTTGGTGATTGTGCTTACAGGCTGGAACATACTTCCCGGGCAACCCTTCTTTCACGCCATGGAGACGATCGAGCGGGTTACCAATGCGATCATCATCGACTAACGAGCGGGCTTTCGAACCCAACCGAGATAACGGCAGACTAACTGACCAGAGACCCGCCTCGTCTCATCGGCATTGCGGGCATGCGATTGTCGACACAGTCTATCGGGCCGCCCATCGCCGAGAGCAATACCATGCGCAGAGCCCTATTCGCCGTCTTATGTTTCATCGCCACCGCCGCGTCAGCTGATTCCGCGCTACAGGGTGCCTGGGAGATCGCCAGTACAACTTATGACGACGAGGTCATAACCCTGCGAGAACCTCGTCAAATTAAAATATTTACGGCAGAGAGAGTGATTTACACCTACTACTACGAGGTATCGGAGCAGTTGCCTCACTACCTCTCTGTTGGTCATGGCACCTACTCCTACGAAGACGAACTACTGAGAGAAACCATCGTAAACCACTCAAATCCCAATCTAATCGATCAAAGTTTTGAAGTGACTGTCTCGGTGAGCGAGGACGAAAACTCCTTCACTCAAGTGGTCGACTTGGGCAAATACGTTCTCAGAGAGACTTGGACCCGCATCGAGTAGGACGCCAGCGTCGCAGTGCTAGGCCAAGAGGAACGCGCAGAATGCGGACCTGAAAACATAGCCATCACCATTTTCAGTGTCTTGAACATTTTTCGGGACTGCGACTCGCGAGACCAATAGGCAGACTGGAAGTCAGCACGGTTTCACTCGCGAAAAGCCCATGCTTGCACTTTGGGGTATTGGATTTAGACTGAATCGGGCGGCATGTTGCCCGCGCTAACCCACATAGGGGATAAAAATGAGATTAATCGTTGCTTTCTTCATGGCATTGGCTTCGTTTCTGACGGTAGCTCAGGAAATGACCGAGATGCGGTCAGAATTTTTTTATTGCACGCTCAACGATGGCAAGACGATGGAAGACGTGAGAGAACAAAGCAAGCAATACGGCGAGTTCTCCAAAAAGAACGGCACTCATTACACACAGGCTATCCTAATACCTATGCATGCCGGTGAGACGAACTACGACTACATCACCTGGGGCACATGGCCTGACGGTAAGGCGATGTACGACGAATGGGGGTCTTTCGCAAATAATTACGACAGCGCGGCTGAAGAGGTGACTGGCGGCGCCGCGGGAACCTGCCGAAACAGTATTGCAACTTTCTTCAACCTGGTTGCACGTATTCCCATGGATGCTACGGAGCGTGATAAAAAACGCCCCGTGCAGTTCTCAAGATGCTCTCTCAATGAAGGCGTGACTTTAGATGAAGTCGCCGCACAAGAAGTTAAAAATGTGAAGCAAATGGAGGACGCTGGCTTTAAGGGTCTAGCCATCGCTTATCACGTGCCTTACATGGGCTTCGCAGAACCTGACTTCGACTTCGTAATGAATTACTACTGGTACTCGTTCGATGCTAGAGCCCATTCGGCACAAAATTTTGGCGCATTTGCGGCCGAAAACCCTGAGGGCCAAGCAGCAATGGAGGAGTTAATCTCCTGTGGAGGTAGCAGGTCTTTTGTCTTTGAGACGATGTTTAACAACTTGCCAGATACCGAGGAATAACCCACTAGTCAGGCACGGCTTGAACCGCCCCACAATGCGATACAAAAGGCCACCCTCGAGGTGGCCTTTTTTATTTGGTGGCGGAGAGGGAGGGATTCGAACCCTCGATACGTTGCCGTATACACACTTTCCAGGCGTGCGCCTTCGACCACTCGGCCACCTCACCGTTGAGGGCGCGCATCATACCACAAGATCTGCCGGTTGCCAGTCCCCTTTGGCGACTTACTGGCGGTTGAGCCGGGGCAGTGGCTGGGCTTCCGGATCGCTGGTTCTGAACGGGTTGATATCCAGACCGCCCCGGCGGGTATAGAAGGCCTGAATATGCAAGACCTCTGGTGCACAGTGCTCGCTGATATCCCGGTACATG
>JAHEJH010000038.1 GCA_024638905.1 Luminiphilus sp. | reverse complement strand
GAGCGTCGGGCCGGTCACGATCACAGAACGACCGGAGTAATCCACACGCTTACCCAATAGGTTCTGACGGAAACGTCCCTGCTTACCTTTGATCATGTCAGCCAGTGACTTGAGCGGACGCTTATTAGAGCCTGTAATCGCTCGGCCGCGACGGCCGTTATCCAGGAGCGCGTCGACTGATTCCTGCAGCATACGCTTTTCGTTGCGCACGATGATGTCTGGCGCATTCAGATCCAAGAGACGCTTCAGGCGGTTGTTTCGGTTAATGACGCGACGGTAAAGATCGTTGAGATCAGACGTCGCAAAGCGACCACCGTCTAACGGTACCAGCGGGCGCAGATCCGGCGGCAATACCGGTAATGCGTTGAGAATCATCCACTCGGGCTTGTTGCCTGACTTATCGAAAGCCTCCATCAGCTTCAGCCGCTTGGACAGCTTCTTGATCTTGGTTTCCGAGTTGGTCTGGGGGATTTCCTCGCGGAGCTGCTCGATCTCGCCCTTGAGGTTAATCTCCATCATCAGATCCTGAATCGCTTCAGCACCCATCTTCGCGGTGAACTCGTCGCCGTACTCTTCCATCGCCTCGTAGTACTGCTCGTCATTGAGCAGTTGACCATGCTCCAGTGCAGTGAGGCCTGGGTCGGTCACCACGTAGGCTTCGAAGTAGAGAATGCGCTCGATATCGCGCAACGTCATATCCAGCAGCAAGCCAATTCTTGAAGGCAATGACTTAAGGAACCAGATGTGGGCGACCGGGCTTGCGAGTTCGATGTGGCCCATGCGCTCTCGACGTACCTTGGCCAGCGCCACCTCAACGCCACACTTCTCGCAGATCACACCACGATGCTTGAGGCGCTTGTATTTACCGCACAGACACTCGTAATCCTTGACCGGGCCAAAAATCTTGGCGCAGAACAGGCCGTCCCGCTCCGGCTTAAAGGTTCGGTAGTTGATGGTCTCGGGCTTTTTAACTTCGCCAAAAGACCAGGACCGAATCATTTCCGGAGAGGCCAGACCGATACGAATTGCATCGAAGTCTTCGTTTTTCTCCCTGCTCAGCAGGTTCAGCAAATCTTTCACGTCTTATCTCCCCTCAGAAGCCGGATGACTCAGACTCGAGATCGATATCGATACCGAGTGAGCGGATTTCTTTGATCAACACGTTGAAGGACTCGGGCATACCCGGCTCCATCTGGTGATCCCCATCGACGATGTTTTTGTACATCTTGGTTCGGCCCGCCACGTCGTCCGACTTGACCGTCAGCATCTCCTGCAGCGTGTAGGCAGCGCCATATGCTTCCAGCGCCCAGACCTCCATCTCACCAAAGCGCTGACCACCGAACTGTGCTTTACCACCGAGCGGCTGCTGAGTGACCAGGCTGTAAGAGCCAGTAGATCGCGCATGCATCTTGTCATCGACCAGGTGGTTGAGCTTGAGCATGTACATATAGCCCACGGTCACCGGACGGTCGAACTGATCTCCGCTTCTGCCATCGTAGAGCGTCAGCTGCCCGCTATCTGGCAACTCCGCCATACGCAACAGCTCCTTGATGGATTCCTCGCGGGCACCATCAAATACGGGAGTTGCCATCGGCACGCCCGCACGCAGGTTCTCAGCGAGCGCGATCAGCTCGTCATCGCTCAAAGACGCGATGTCTGCACTGCGGCGGGAATCGCTGGTGTGGCTGTACACCTGCTTCAGGAAGCTGCGCAACTGCGTCACCTTCACCTGCTGCTCCAGCATGTCATCGATCTTGCGACCGAGTCCGCGCGCCGCCATCCCGAGGTGCGTCTCGAGAATCTGACCCACGTTCATGCGCGACGGCACGCCAAGCGGGTTCAATACGATGTCGATCGGATCGCCATGCTCATCGTACGGCATGTCCTCGACCGGCATGATCACCGAGATCACACCCTTGTTACCGTGACGACCCGCCATCTTATCGCCGGGCTGAATACGGCGCTTCACTGCAAGGTAGACCTTCACGATCTTGAGCACGCCAGGCGCCAGGTCGTCACCGCTCTGAAGCTTCTCGCGCTTGATCTCGTAACGCTCTTCAAGCTGGGTGTTTTGCTCCTCGAGCAGACGCTTAGCAGAAGACAGCTGGCTGTTGAGATCTGAATCAGAGAGCTTCAGCTTGAACCACTGCTCGCGATCGAGATCTGCCAGCACGGTCTTGGTCAGCTTGGTGCCCTTGCTGAGGCCGCCACCGGAGACGGTGGTCTTGCCTTCGAGCAAGCCAGCGAGGCGCGCAAAGGTCGCCTCTTCGTAGATGCGGTATTCCTCTTTGAGGTCCTTGCGGTAATCCGCCAACTGCGCGGCTTCGATCTGCTTGGCACGCGGGTCTTTCTCAAGACCATCGCGGGTGAAGACCTGCACATCAATGACAGTGCCCTTGTAGCTGGAGGGAACACGCAGCGAGGTGTCCTTCACGTCGGACGCCTTCTCACCAAAAATCGCGCGGAGCAGCTTCTCTTCTGGTGTCAGCTGGGTCTCTCCTTTAGGGGTCACCTTACCGACCAAAATATCGCCCGCATCGACCTCGGCACCGATGTAGACAATGCCCGACTCATCGAGCTTGCCCAGCGCGCCTTCACCCACGTTGGGGATGTCTGCGGTGATTTCCTCAGAGCCAAGCTTGGTATCTCGGGAGATACAGGTCAGCTCCTGAATATGGATCGTCGTAAACCGATCTTCCTTAACAACGCGCTCCGAGACGAGGATGGAATCCTCGAAGTTGTAGCCGTTCCAGGGCATGAACGCGATGCGCATGTTCTGGCCCAACGCTAGCTCACCCAGATCAACCGAGGGTCCGTCGGCAAGGATATCGCCGCGGGCCACCACGTCGCCCGGCTTCACAATGGGGCGCTGGTTGATACAGGTGTTCTGGTTAGAACGCTTGTACTTGGTCAGGTTATAAATATCGACCGGCGAGTCATCGATGCCGACTTCCTTGGCATTAACCCGCACAACGATGTGGCTCGCATCGACCGAGTCGATCACGCCGCCGCGCGCCGCGACCTCACACACTCCGGAGTCTGAAGCAACGTAGCGCTCCATGCCCGTACCGACCAGCGGCTTCTCGGTTTTCAGCGTCGGCACTGCCTGACGCTGCATGTTCGCGCCCATCAGCGCGCGGTTCGCATCGTCGTGCTCGAGGAACGGAATCAGCGCTGCCGCAATAGACACCACCTGCTTGGCTGACACGTCCATGTACTGCACGTCAGCAGCCGGCTTGACCGTAAACTCATTCATGTGACGCACGGTGATAAGGTCATCGACGAAACGGTTCTTGTTGTCTAGGGTCGCCGAAGCCTGCGCAATCACATACTCGGCCTCGTTGATCGCCGAGAGGTACTCAATGTCGTCGGTGACAACACCTTTAACCACTTTGCGATAAGGCGACTCCAGGAAACCATATTCGTTGGTGCGCGCATAAGTCGCCAGCGAATTGATCAGGCCGATATTCGGACCTTCCGGCGTCTCAATAGGACAGACCCGACCGTAGTGCGTCGGATGCACGTCTCGCACTTCGAAGCCCGCGCGCTCTCGGGTCAAGCCACCCGGGCCCAATGCCGATACACGGCGCTTGTGGGTGACTTCCGACAGCGGGTTGTTCTGATCCATGAACTGTGAGAGCTGACTGGAGCCAAAGAACTCCTTCACCGCAGCGGACACCGGCTTGGCGTTAATCAGATCCTGCGGCATCAAGCCTTCACTTTCCGCCATGGAGAGCCGTTCTTTCACCGCGCGCTCAACACGCACGAGACCGACGCGGAACTGGTTTTCTGCCATTTCGCCCACAGAACGGACGCGACGGTTGCCCAGGTGATCAATGTCATCCACCACACCTTTACCGTTGCGGATACCCACCAGAGCACTCATCACGTCAACAATATCTTCTTTGTCGAGCGTGGCTGAGCCGGTCTTGTCCTCGCGACCAAGGCGACGATTGAACTTCATGCGCCCCACGGCAGAGAGATCGTAGCGCTCCGGCGAGAAGAACAGGTTCTGGAACAGGTTCTCCGCCGACTCCTTGGTCGGTGGCTCACCTGGGCGCATCATGCGGTAGATTTCAACCAGCGCCTCAAGCACGCTGCGCGTGCTGTCCGCAGCCAGCGTGTCAGAGATAAATGGACCGCAGTCGTATTCATTGGTGTAGATCGTCTCGATCGTCGAGATACCCTTCTCGCGTAATTCAGCAACCAATGCCACCGTGATTTCGGTGTTGCACTCGGCGAGCACTTCACCGGTCGCGGTGTCGACAATATTTTTGGCCAGACGGCGCTCCTCGAGGTACTCCTCGGGCACAGAAAGCGCTTCGATACCGGCATCGTCCAACTGGCGGATATGACGTGCGGTGATGCGACGGCCACGCTCTACGATGAGCTTCTTGCCAGCCATGATGTCGAAGGCCGCCATGTCGCCTTGCAGACGCTTCGATACCAGCGTCATGGTGGCCTGGCCCTCTTCACCCAGCTGGAAGGTCGTGGTCTCGTAGAACATCTCCAGAATTTCTTCTGAGTCATAACCCAGGGCGCGCAACAGCACGGTTGCCGGCAACTTGCGGCGGCGATCTATTCGCACAAAAACGAGGTCTTTGGGATCAAACTCAAAATCGAGCCAAGAGCCACGGTAAGGGATGACCCGTGCGCTATAGAGCAACTTGCCGGATGAGTGGGTCTTGCCGCGGTCGTGGTCGAAGAACACGCCCGGAGAGCGGTGCAACTGGGAAACGATAACGCGCTCGGTACCATTGATGACGAAAGTACCGTTTTGGGTCATCAGGGGGATCTCCCCCATGTAAACGTCCTGCTCCTTGATGTCTTTGATCGACTTTGAGGAGGCTTCCTTGTCATAAATAATCAGTCGGACTTTGACGCGCAGCGCGCAGGCATAGGTGGTGCCGCGCAGCACACATTCGTCAACGTCAAACACGGGCTCGCCCAGCGCGTAATCAACATATTCCAGCGCCGCATTGCCGCTGTAGCTGACAATCGGGAATACCGATTTAAACGCCGCATGCAGACCGTGCTCTCCACGATCATCCAGCGAGACGCCGTCCTGAGTAAACTTGCCGTAAGAATCCAGCTGTATTGCCAGCAGGTACGGGATATCCATTACCTTGGGTAAGGAACCGAAATCCTTGCGAATACGCTTCTTTTCCGTGTACGAGTATGTCATCAGTACTCCCCTACGGTCTGTGTCGTCCGACCACAACACAAACGATCAAAATTCGAACCGGTTTCACAACCGGGAAAAGGCCGGAGCGCCAATGCGCCCCAGCCCCGTTACGGTGCGTAAACTTCAATAGTGCTCAATTACTTGAGCTCTACCGCGCCGCCTGCCTCCTCGATTTGCTTCTTGATGTCTTCTGCTTCGTCCTTGGACGCGCCTTCCTTCACAGGGGCGGGTGCGCCGTCAACGACAGCCTTCGCTTCCTTCAGGCCCAGACCCGTCACCGCGCGAACAACCTTGATCACGTTGACCTTCTTCTCGCCGCCCGAAGTGAGGATGACGTCAAACTCAGTCTGCTCTTCAGCTGCCGCGCCGCCGGCGTCGCCGCCAGCTGCAGGTGCAGCCACTGCGACTGCAGCCGCTGCAGAAACACCAAACTTCTCTTCCATTGCCTCAACCAGCTCGACAATGTCCATTACGCTCATCTCGGCAATCGCGTCGAGAATTTCGTCTTTTGAAAGTGCCATGTCTTAATCTCCGTTAAATAGATACAGGGTGAGGTCGAGCCTGTCAGGCCGCCTCTTGTTTCTGATCTCGAACTGCCGCCATCACGCGAACCAACTTGCCCGGAACTTCGTTCGCTGTGCGAACCAGCTTCACGACAGGCGCCTGCATGACGCTCATCAGTGACGCCAGCGCCTGATCCCGTGTGGGTAGCTTGGCCAGCACATCGATTTGATCGGCTCCGAGTAGCTGCCCGCTGACCGACAGTGCCTTCACTTCAAACTCATCATTGTCTGAAGCGAAATCCTTGAACAGTCGTGCCGCTGCGCCCGGATCCTCCATCGAGAATCCAAACAGAGAGGGACCTGCGAGGGTGTCAGTGACACACTCATATTCAGTCCCTTCCAGTGCCCGTTTGGCCAGCGTGTTTCGCACCACCCGGAGGGTGATTTGATTTTCGCGGGCCGAGGCACGCAGAGCAGTCATGTCATTCGATGCGACCCCGCGCGCGTCGGCGATCACAAGCGAAAGCGCACTGGCGGCTGTCTCGTTGACTTCAGCGACGATCGCTTTCTTTTCTTCGAGTCCAATAGCCACTTGGCATACTCCTTTTGTGGTTGTTCAGGCCGCTGCATACGCTGCGACCCCCCTCGGTGATGAACTGCCTCACCATCTGCGTAGGCCACCGGATTGCTCCGTCATTAAGGCACCGAAAACAGCGCCACCTACGGTCTTTGACAGCCTTTGGCGTTCCGCGAGGTTGCCCACACTTCCCTGCAAAGACTTCCAAAGTGGGCAGAGCCAGCGTTGCGCCCTGCCCGTCCCCCGCAAAAGCACACGGGGGCCAGCGACCCCGGGCTCTCGCCCGTGGCCTCAATTCACTGCTTAAAAATCGATCGCGTTGTGATCGATCGTGACACCGGGACCCATGGTCGTAGACAGGGTCACCTTGCGAACATATATACCTTTCGCGGAGGCTGGCTTGGCCTTTTTAAGGTCGGCGAGCACGGCGATAAGGTTCCCCTTGATCGCATCCGGCTCGAAACCGACCTTGCCGATACCACCGTGGACGATGCCATTTTTATCACTGCGAAAACGCATCTGTCCGGCTTTAGCATTTTGCACCGCAGCCTCGATGTCGGGGGTAACCGTGCCGGTCTTGGGGTTTGGCATCAAACCACGCGGCCCCAGCACCTGACCCAGCGTGCCGACTACGCGCATCGCATCGGGGGAAGCAATCACGACGTCAAAGTCCATCATGCCGCCCTTGATCTGCTCAGCAAGATCTTCCATGCCGACAAACTCAGCACCTAACGCCTTCGCCTTGTCGGCGCTCTCACCCTGAGCAAAGACCGCAACGCGGACGTCTGCACCCGTACCGTGAGGCAGGGTGGTTGCGCCCCGGACGCCTTGATCAGATTTGCGCGCATCAACGCCCAAATTGACCGCGACTTCCACGGTTTCATTGAACTTAGCTGTACCAAATTCTTTAATCAGCGCCACCGCCTCATCAAGAGGATAGCTCTGGTTGGCGTCGACCTTTTCGCGGAAAGCGCGCACTCTCTTGGATAACTTAGCCATTAGTTCACGCCCTCCGTCTCGATACCCGCCGAGCGGGCACTACCTGCTATGGTGCGCACCGCGGCGTCCATATCGCCCGCCGTGAGGTCCGGCCATTTCTGGTTGGCCACTTCCTCGAGTTGCGCACGGCTCACCTTGCCCACTTTTTCAGTGTTCGGGCGACCGGAGCCACTCTTGATGCCCGCGGCCTTCTTCAAGAGAATCGAAGCGGGTGGCGTCTTCTTAATGTAGGTAAAGGACTTGTCACTGTAGACCGTGATCACCACCGGAATAGGCAAGCCTGGCTCAATGCCCTGGGTATCAGCATTGAAGGCTTTGCAAAATTCCATGATGTTGACCCCTTTTTGACCCAGCGCGGGGCCCACCGGCGGCGAAGGATTCGCCTGCCCGGCCGGGATCTGCAGCTTGATATAGCCGTCGATCTTCTTAGCCATGTTGCTTTCTCCTGGGTTCAAACGCCGTTGTATCAGCTACCTATGGCAACAAACACGCGGGCTCCCCATCATCGCCACCGGGGTGACGTTAACGTCGGGTCAGATCTTGTCGACCTGACCCACCCGATCAGGCTTTTTCGACCTGACCAAACTCCAGTTCTACGGGCGTGGAACGCCCGAAGATCAATACCGCCACATTCAAGCGGCTCTTTTCATAGTTCACGTCCTCAACCACACCGTTGAAGTCGTTGAATGGGCCATCGATGACACGCACCATCTCGCCGGGCTCAAATACCGTCTTGGGCTTGGGCTGATCGACGCCTGCCTCAACCCGCTGCAGGATGACATTGGCCTCAGCATCGGTAATCGGTGACGGCTTGTCGGCCTTGCCGCCGATAAAGCCCAGCACTCGGGGTGTTTCCTTAACGAGGTGCCAGGTGTCGTCATCGAGGTCCATCTGCACCAATACGTAACCGGGGAAGAACTTGCGCTCACTCTTGCGCTTTTGGCCGCCCTTCATCTCGATCACTTCCTCGGTGGGAACAATGATCTCGCCGAACCGGTCCTGCATACCCAGGCGCTCAGCCCGCTCATGAATGGCGGCGGCAACCTTCTTCTCGTATTGAGAGTAGGCATGTACGACGTACCACTTTAAAGCCATGTTGCTACCCTCAACCCAAAATCAGTGACGCGAGCCAACCCAGCACGCTATCGAGGCCCCAAAGAATCAGCCCCGCAATAATCACAAACACAAATACGATTAACGTGGTTTGCGTGGTCTCCTGCCGTGTTGGCCAGACAACCTTGCGAATCTCCGTCCGTGACCCTTTCACCAGGGTAAAAAAGTCACTGCCTTTGTGCGTCAGTGAAGCCACCCACCCCGCGATAAACGCGAGGACCAGCAGCGCCAACACGCGATACAGAATCGGCTGGTCACCGAAATAGCTATTGCCGTAAACGCCGCCGCCTACCAGCGCCAACACGACAACCCACTTCAGCGAATCAAGCCTGCCTGCTGCGGCTTCACTCATGTTCAATCTCCACCCCGACCCGCGCTCATGCCCGCCGTCGGCTATGTTCACCACCCCAGCCTGCTAAGCTAGGGTGGCAGGCCAGGAGGGAATCGAACCCCCAACCTGCGGATTTGGAATCCGCTGCTCTGCCAATTGAGCTACTGGCCTTCCACTACTTTTTACGTCCTTGGCGCCAAAAAAGGCTTGTTTGCCAGAGACGACGAAGCCGAACAGCCAAAAAGGCGGTTCGGCTTATCTGTCAGGCGGCCGTTCAGCCGCCACTTTTTAATCAGTCGAGGATCTTGGCGACGACGCCTGCACCTACCGTTCGGCCACCCTCACGGATCGCAAAACGCAGGCCCTCTTCCATCGCAATCGGCGCAATCAGCTCAGCAACAAAGTTGATGTTGTCGCCCGGCATCA
>JAHEJH010000034.1 GCA_024638905.1 Luminiphilus sp. | reverse complement strand
TCCCTCCATCCGGCCGATATCGAACTTGATATCCCGCCCGGTGGATGCCAGTGAATAGAAGGTATATCGGAGTGCGTCGGTGCCATAACCCGTAATGCCCTCGGGGAACTGCTTGCGTGTCGCTTTCTCAATTTTTGCGGCGAGCTGCGGTTGCATCAGATTGCTGGTCCGCTTTTGAACGAGCGCCTCCAGCTCGATGCCGTCAATCAGGTCGATGGGGTCAAGGACATTGCCTTTCGACTTCGACATTTTCTGACCTTCACCGTCGCGCACCAGGCCGTGAACATAGACGGTATGGAAGGGGACCTCTTCCATAAAGTGCAACGACATCATGATCATTCTCGCTACCCAGAAGAAGATGATGTCGAAACCAGTCACCAGCACTGAGGCAGGGTGGAAAGCCGCTAGATCTTCATTTTTCTCCGGCCAGCCGAGCGTGGAGAAGGTCCAAAGGGCGGACGAAAACCAGGTATCCAGCACGTCATCATCTTGTCGCAATGGCGTCCCATCGGGGATTGAATGCGCCTCGCGCACGGCAGCCTCGGACTCCCCAACGTAGACGTTGCCTGCTTCGTCGTACCAGGCCGGGATGCGATGCCCCCACCAAAGCTGGCGGCTAATGCACCAATCCTGAATGTCGCGCATCCACGCGAAGTAAGTGTTCTCCCACTGCTTCGGTACAAACTCGATGGCGCCGGTTTCGACCGCCTCAATCGCAGGCTCGGCGAGCTTTTTAGCATCGACATACCATTGCGGTGCTAGCCAGGGCTCAATTACCGCGCCAGAGCGGTCGCCTCTCGGCACCTTGAGCGTGTGCGGTTCAATTTTCTCCAGCAGCCCGGATGCTTCGAGCTCAGCGATGATCTGTGCTCTGGCATCAAAACGGTCCAGTCCCCGGAAGCGCTCCGGGGCTTCCTCGTTTATTTTGGCATCGGCGGTGAGCACATTGATCATGGGCAGCTGGTGACGCTCGCCCATCGCATAATCATTAAAATCATGTGCCGGCGTAATCTTGACGCAACCTGAGCCGAACTCGGGATCCACGTAATCATCGGCAATGATGGGAATGGTGCGCCCTGTTAGTGGCAGGTCGATGGTCTCTCCCACCAGATCCCGATAGCGCTCGTCGTCAGGATGGACCGCAACCGCTGTATCACCCAGCATGGTCTCGGGGCGGGTTGTCGCGACCACTAGGTGACCTTTGCCGCTGCTCAGCGGATAGCGGAGATGCCACAGCGAGCCGGTTTCCTCCTCCTGCACCACTTCAAGGTCGGAAATCGCGGTGAGAAATTTCGGGTCCCAGTTGACCAGCCGGTAGCCCCGGTAAATCAAACCCTGCTCATGTAGCGCGACAAATACTCGTTGGACCGCCTGTGACAGCCCGGGGTCCATGGTGAAGCGCTCTCTGGTCCAATCCGGTGAGGTGCCCAGCCGCCTGAGCTGCTGCGTGATGGCGCCGCCAGACTCGGCTTTCCAGTCCCACACCCGGTCAATGAAGGTCTCTCTGCCAAGGGCCTCCCGCGTCGTGCCCTCGGCCTCAAGCTGACGCTCGACGACCATCTGGGTGGCGATGCCGGCGTGGTCGGTGCCCACCTGCCAGAGGGTGTTGTGTCCCCGCATACGGTGGTAGCGAATCAGTGCGTCCATGATCGCCTGCTGAAAGCCGTGCCCCATGTGTAAGGTGCCGGTGACATTGGGCGGTGGGATGGGAATGCAATAGGCGGGGCCCTGCCCAGAAGGCGCAAAATAGCCACGGGATTCCCACTGCGCGTACCAGCGCGCTTCGATGTCTGCAGGTGAAAAATTCTTGTCCATGGTCACGATGTTGATATGCCCTGTAGGCAGTATTCAGTGCTACGGGAGATCATGCTTGGCAAGGGGGTAGCCCCGGTCCCGATAAAATCGCCACGCTTCGCGCGAGGCCTCAATTGTAGCGGCATCCGGCGCTACGATCTCTGCCAAGCGGCCAAAACGCGCAAAATGACCGGGCACGGCGCCGGTTGTGTTGATCAACACGTCGTCATGCTCCAGCGGCGGTTCGCCCCATCCTATGACCAGTGGTTCGCCGTCATCTTTTCCCACGATAGCGTGCGGCAGAAAACTCTCAGTGCGGAATGTCCACAAGCTGTCGTGCAGCGCAGTGGCGGTGGCTTCGTCTGTCACCTGAACAAAAGTCTGGTGGCCGCGGCTCAGCGCCTTCTCAGCGATACGACCCACCGCTGCATGAGCCGTCAGGCTGCCATGCTCCGGCAGAACATAGAAATCGATTTGTGTCACAGGACTCCCGCACGCTCACGCAGATACTGAACCAGCATGGGTACGGGTCTACCCGTAGCGCCTTTGGGGGCGCTTCTGAATGCGGTGCCCGCGATGTCCAGGTGTGCCCATTTATAGTCTTCTGCAAATTGAGAAAGGAAGCAGGCCGCTGTAATACTCCCCGCGCCACCGGTGCCAATATTGGCCAGATCCGCAAAATGACTGTCGAGCTGCCGATGGTATTCCTCCCAAATCGGGAATCGCCATCCGCGGTCATGACTGCGCTCTCCCGCACTGAGCAGGCTGTTGGCAAGGTGGTCGTCATTGGAGAAGATGCCTGTCGCCTCCTGCCCCAATGACACAATGATGGCGCCAGTTAAAGTGGCGATATCAACGACCTCGAGGGGCGAGAATCGCGCCACGTAGGTGAGTGCGTCGCACAGCACTAGGCGGCCCTCGGCATCAGTGTTGAGAATTTCGATCGTTTTGCCTGACATGCTCGTGATCACATCGCCGGGCTTGGTCGCCCGTCCACTCGGCATGTTCTCTGCAGCCGCGATGACCCCGACAATATTGATGGGCAGTTTCATCATGGCGGCCGCCTTGAGCGCACCGAATACGGATCCCGCACCGCCCATATCAAACTTCATCTCGTCCATTTTGGCGCCCGGCTTCAGGCTGATGCCGCCGGTGTCGAATGTGATGCCTTTGCCCACCAAGCAGTAGGGGCGGGCGCTGCTCGCGGCACCCTGATATTTAATGATGATGAGTTGAGACGGTTGCTCTGATCCATTCCCTACCGACAGTAGAGAGTGCATGCCCAGTTCCGCCATTTTTCGTTCATCGACGATGGTGGCGGTCAGGTTTTTATCCGAGCGGGCGAGCCGCCTCGCTTCGCTGGCAAGGAATTTGGGAGTGCAGATGTTGCCGGGTAAATTGACCAGTTGGCGGGTTAAGTTGCTGCCTTGGCCTGTCGCGACACCTGCGAGCACGGCGCGACGGGCCGCCGCCATGTCGCACAGGGCGCCCGGCAGAATGGCAACTTTTTTCAGCGCTCGCTCGGCTTTCTTGCGTTTATTCAACGTTTGGCCGTATTGATAGTGTGCCAACGAGAGGGACAGGCTCATTTGCTCCATCAGCGCAGCGGGGTTTTTCGTTTTTTGCGTCAGACACTCCATCAGGATCTGCGCGTCCTTGGCGGGGCTTGCCACAAGTGCGCGCGATAGTGCTTCACTGATTTTTTTGGATTGTGCGACGTTGAGCTTGCTCGGATCGCCGCAGCCGATTAGCAGCAACCTCTCGACGCCGTCTGCGCCGGGCAGCCAGATGTGACTCCCGGTGGCTCCTGTGAAATCACCGTTGTGCAGCGATCTCGCCACTGTGCCACCCAGGCGCTTATCCAGCGCTTTCAGTAGGGGAGACAGCGTTTTTCTCTCGGGCATCAGAATGGCTAGTGCCTGGGTTTTGATCAGCTCAGCTGATCCTGCGGTCCTTGCGGTAATGCTCAATGTAGCCATTGGTGGTCCTGTAGGTTGTTGAGTTTCGAAGCGGGCCGCTAGTGTATGATGGCGGCGCCGTTAACGAAATAACCCTTTATCATTTTGGCGCGGTTTATCTGACCTGATGCGGATCCTTCGATACCTGACGCGAGACATTCTGTTGCACACGGTTGCGGTCAGCTTTGTGCTGTTTCTGGTGGTCTTTGCTGGGCGCTTTATTCGCTACTTAGCGGAGGCGGCAGTCGGGTCGTTAACCGGCGATGTCCTACTTCCCATCATGTTATTCAAGCTCCCGGGGTTCTTTGAAATGATCCTGCCTCTGGGTCTGTTCATTGGAATTTTGCTCAGCCTGGGGCGGCTCTACGCTGAAAGCGAGATGGTGGTCTTGCGCGCCTGTGGCGTGGGTCCTGGCAAGCTCGCTGTCTTTGTCATGGTGCCGGCTGTGGTGGTAACCCTTGCGGTGGCAGCACTCTCGCTCCTTATAGCGCCCGAAGGCTCCGCTAGAGCGCAAGTGCTGCTGGACAATCCCCGCTCTGCCGAGGGGCTGCACATGCTGAACGAGGGTCGGTTCCGCAAACAGCGCAGAGGCGATTACGTCACTTACGCGGAGCGCATCGATGACGACGGATTGATGCACAACATCTTCGTTTTTGAGCGCACACCCGGCTCGACAGAGGACCTTTTCACCGCAACGTTCGCCCGTGAAGGGGCGATCGTTCTCGCTGAGGAGAGTGGTCGGCGATACCTGGAATTGAGGGGCGGCAGTCGCTATCGCGGTGAGCCGGGCGAGCGGACCTTGGAGGAGATTACATTCAACCTTTATGGGGAGTTGATTCCAGAGTCCCAGAATAGTCTGCGCCGCAGCGGTAAAGTTGAATCGGTTGCTTCCGCTGACCTTTGGGTTAGTGACGACCCCCGACTCAGGGGAGCCCTTTGGTGGCGCCTGTCGTTGCCGGTCATGGTGCCTGCCATCGCCGTGATCGCGCTCGCGCTAAGCCGCACGGATGCGAGGCGTGGGCGCTACGCAAAGATAGGCCCTGCCATGGTGGTGTTGCTTCTGTATTTCCTCGGTATGACGCAGGGCCGCAGTGCCATTGAGTCGGGCCAAGGCCCCAGTCTAATGCTGGCCGTCCACGTTGGTTTTGCAGTGTTGGCACTGATGTTGTTGCAGTGGGAGCGCATCAGCAAGCGCTGGAAGGTGATGCGTGGGTAAGTTCGATTTGTATGTCGGGCGCTCCGTCCTTCTGGCCACCTTGGGGGTGTTGCTGCTTCTCGTGGGTCTGGATGCGCTGACATCGATTGTCGATGAAACCGATGACATGCGAGACGGCTACAGTTTTCTCGATATCCTGATTTATGTGGGTTATACCCTGCCCAGACGAGTGCATGAGTTCGTGCCTTTTGCCGCGCTGATCGGCGCTCTTATCGGGCTTGGCAGGCTTGCCGCTTCGAGTGAGTTGGTGGTGATACGCGCCGCGGGCGTATCGATGTTCTCCATGGCGACAATGGTGTTAAAGCCGGCATTGCTCATGGCGGCAGTGGGGTTCTCGGTAGGGGAGTTTATTGCACCTCATACCGAACAGTTGGCCATGAGTCACCGGGCTTTGGCTCAACGCTCTGAGTCAGCGGTGGCGGGACGATTTGGCGCCTGGAACCGAGACGGCAATACGTTTGTGCATGTTGACGCTGTGCAGCGTGGCGGCGTCGCTTACGGCGTGACGCTGCTGAGTTTTGATGACAACCGCCGGCTGCAGAGTACGTTGATGGCTGAGCGGGCCACCCACGCTGGAGACCACTGGGTGCTGGAGCAGGTGAAGCTGACACGCCTTGAGTCAGATCGCACTGCTACCGAGGAGGCGACTCTGTGGCGTTGGGATACCGCCATCACACCACAGCTGTTGACACTGGATGTTGTGGAACCTGAGACGCTACCCGTACTGGAACTATGGCCCTATGCGCAGTATCTGAAGCAACAAGGTATGGTGTTTGTTGATATCGAGTTGGCTTTTTGGCGCAAATTGCTACAGCCCCTAGCCACACTCGGATTGGTGTTGGTGGCGATGTCGTTTATTTTTGGCCCGCTTCGAGAAGGCACTATGGGCGCCAGAATATTCGTTGGCGTTATCGTCGGGGTAGTTTTTCGGATCAGTCAGGATTTCTTCGGTCCGGCCAGCCTCATTTTCGGTTACGACCCCCTAGTGGCTGCACTGGTTCCCATCGCGGTGTGTTGGTTGGGCGGCACATGGCTCTTGTGGCGTCGCGCCTGACCCAACTTTGGTTTCGGGATGGGGCTAGCGATCTTTCGGTATCAGCACTAAATAGGTTTGCGACAGGCGATCATGCCAGTAACGCCGATGCGGCGGAACGAAACGCCACCAATAGCCGGCCCCTAGACTGAAAGCCGAGAGCAGCGCACCCAGCACGCGCACCGCCACCTGCCGCCAGGTTGGTGGGCCTCCCGAATCGGTGACCAACTTGATCCGCCAGGCTTGCATGCCGAGGGTCTGCCCGGCGCGTCGCCAGAAAATCCCGAAAAACAGGAGCAGGATCAGCAGCCAGCTCAGTCGCTGTAGGCCGGCGGGCACAGCGGGATCGTTAAGGGAGTCCGTTGGTCCGAGGATGGCCACCCAGACCCCCGCTGCGGCCATGAATAGAGGTACGACCAGCAATGTGTCATAGAGCATGGCCAACCCATGTCGCCAGAGAGGGGGTGGTGGCAGATCCTGATCGTTGTAAGGGGAGACGTTCATGGTGTGTTATTGATCCAAAACATTCGGGCGCTATTTCAAAGTAAAATAGCATGCCCTGATAAGCGGACATGCGTATGACAGTCCAGTCTGAAATCACAGCAGCGCTCGAGGCTGCGTTCCAGCCGCGTGAGCTCTCTGTGGAAAATGAGAGTTTCCGTCACAGCGTCCCGCCTGACTCCGAAACGCATTTTAAAGTAGTACTGGTGACAGAGCAGTTCTCTGGTGAGCGCAGCGTCAAGCGTCACCAGCGGGTCTACGGTGTACTCGCCGAGTGGCTTGCGGGGCCGATCCACGCGCTGGCGCTGCACACCTATACCCCGGAAGAGTGGGCAGAGACGGTGGCCGCACCTGATTCACCCGACTGTCGTGGCGGTACCGGCAAGTAATGTCGCAGGAATCAAAGTCTGATCAGGTTGTTGCGGCGCTTTACCGATTTGTGGCGCTCGACGACTTTGCCAATCTGAAGCCGCCTCTGCTGGCAGTGTGTGCAGAGGCGGGAATCAAGGGCACGCTATTGCTCGCACGAGAAGGCATCAATGGCACCATTGCGGGAAGCCGCGCGGGGGTCGACACCGTGATTGCTTGGTTGCGTCAAGATCCTCGCCTTCATGCGCTCGACTGGAAGGAGTCCTATCACGCCGCGGCACCTTTTCATCGGATGAAGGTGAAGCTGAAGCGGGAAATCGTCACGATGGGCGTGGAAGACGTTGACCCGACGGCCTGCGTCGGCCGCTATGCCACGCCCTCCGAATGGAATGCGCTGATCGATGACCCGGAGTGTTTGGTGGTCGACACACGGAATGATTATGAAGTGGCCATCGGCAGCTTCCGGGGTGCAGTCAACCCGAGCACACAGAGCTTTCGCGATTTTCCGGAGTGGGTCCAAAACAATCTCGACCCGGTTCGTCACACTAAGGTGGCCATGTTTTGCACCGGAGGTATCCGTTGCGAAAAGTCGACCTCTTATTTGGTATCCCAAGGATTTGAAGACGTCTGGCATTTGCAGGGCGGTATTTTGAAATACCTCGAAGACATCCCCGAGTCAGAATCACGGTGGGAGGGCGAATGCTTCGTTTTTGACTCTCGCGTTGCGGTGAATCACCGGCTTGAAAAAGGCAGTTTTGACCAGTGTTATGCCTGCCGCCATCCCATCACTGAGGCGGATAAGGCATCCGCGCACTATGAGAAAGGCGTTTCCTGCCCCCGTTGCTTCGGTGACCTCACGGCGACCAAGCAGGCGCGCTTTCAGGAACGTCAGAAGCAGGTGGAGCTGGCTGCCACGCGAGGAGAGCAGCATATTGGCGGACCGCCACCTGCGCGACAGACGCGCGGTGAGTCAACGCTGCCTGCCCAGTCGACGGATGAGTGACGGCGCAGGATAAAAGTAGCTCACCGTTTCGCCGTCTCCCGCCGAGATAATGCCCTGAAGTCTTGCACTGCCACTGTCGGTTAAGGCAATCATGGCGCCACCAGACGCGCCTTTTTTTGCCACGCAATCAGAAGCGGGTGGATGAGTGCTGGCGTCGATCACTGAACAGGTGACATCGGCCAGGAGATAGCGGTCGGCAGTATCATCAGTGCTTTGATTGGGTTGCGGGGTAAAGCCCGCGGCAATCAGCGGTTGCCCGATGTGATGGGGGGTAGTGGAAATTGGGATCCAGGTATCGACGGTGAGGGATGAAATCGGCGTCAGTAATGCCCAGTCCTCCTGCATGG
Organism: Luminiphilus sp.; assembly: GCA_024638905.1. Lineage (GTDB taxonomy): Bacteria > Pseudomonadota > Gammaproteobacteria > Pseudomonadales > Halieaceae > Luminiphilus. Next base: position 918 of record JAHEJH010000034.1, on the reverse strand, counting down.
AGCCCCCGGACTCGAGCAGTTTCATGGGGACCGTCGTTACGGTGTGAGGATTGACCAGCTGTATTGGCAGGATGGTGGAGCGGTAGTCCTCAAAGCAGTGCCAGGCGCTCACGAAAATACTGTTGGGGCCGGGTGTGACGGCGACTGCCGTGCAGTGCTCGGTGAAATGGCGCATTCGCCCCTCAGTCAGTCGAGTGACGGGAATGCTGAGTGGGAAAAGTGCGCGCTGCCACCCACCAACATGCTCGGGCAGGGGTTTTCGCGGATCAGCAAAGGATGCGGTCACGGTGGCCGAGAGGAGGGCCGCAGCCAAGGCCATGGTGACGAGTAAGCGCGGGGCGAGGTGCATGTGATGCCGAATAGGGTCGCAGTCGGGCAACATAGCATCCTCGAATGCCCGGAGAATAGGCTAGATAATCAGTCTGTCGTCCGGTTTGCCTGGTGTAACCTCCCCCGGGCAGGTACCCACAGCGCAACGCCAAATGGTGTGAGATAAAGCATTTATGACAACGCAGTACACAGCGCAAGAATTGAAGACCGGTTTGTCGCTGGCGGTGGTCGCTAACATCATCTGGGGTGTGGCGGCGCTGTATTGGGTGGAGACGTATCCTGTGCGGCCGCAAGATGTGGTCGCACACCGGGCAATCTGGAGCCTGCCGGTCGCGGCAGCTGTCCTGATTTGGGCGGGCCGGCTCCGCGCTACCTGGTCTTTGCTAAAAGTGCCGAGCATGCTGATCTGGAGCCTGCTCGGGGCAGTGCTTCTAAGCGTGAATTGGGGAGTATTCGTTTACGCAGTTTCTGCCGGGCGCGCTACTGAAGTCAGTCTGGGTTACTTCATGCTGCCCCTCCTAACAATCCTAGTTGGCAGGATGGCATTCAGAGAGGCTCTTGGACCGATGCAATGGACCGCCATCTCTT
>JAHEJH010000032.1 GCA_024638905.1 Luminiphilus sp. | reverse complement strand
CGCTGCGAATACGGCAGAGGCGCGTCGCATGTGGCTGGCACTGGTCACCAGCAGAATATGGTTAATGCGCTGTCGCTCGAGCAGTGCCTGCGTGTATTGGGCGTTCTCCCGGGTCGTGCGGCTCTCGGCCTCCTGCATCAGCACGGCGTCCGGGATGCCGAGCGCTCTGAGCTTTTGCGCCATCAGCTGAGACTCGGGCAGTCCGCCCGGCAGCGTTGTGCCACCCGATAGCACCAACAAGGGGGCTTTCTGTGATTGATACAGCGTTGCCGCGCGCCAGAGCCGATCAGCCGCCTGGTTGAAATCGCCGCCCTGACCAAAGCGGGATTCACCGGTGACGGCGCCACCTAAAACGACAATCGCCTCGGCAGTTGGCAGTTCCTCATTGGCAAACGCGGGGTAGGCCACCTCAAGTGGGGTTAATAACGCGGTTGCGCCCCACTCCGTGGCACAAAAATACAGCCACGCCGTTGCCAAGAGCGTGAGGCTATTCGCACCGCCGCGGGCACCCCGCATCCGCAACAGCATCGCTAACACGAGCAGCAGCAGGCAAAGAGAAAGAGGGTAAACCAGCGGTGAAAGAATTTTGCTGAGCAGTAGCACTCGTCAGCCGCCGAACGGATGTCGCAGGAGTATGGTCTCCTCACGATCGGGGCCAGTTGAAATAATGTCGATGGGCGCACCCACCAGCTCCTCGAGCCGGCTGATATAAGCTCTGGCATTGGCGGGTAGCGCATCCAGAGACTTCAGGCCCACGGTGGAATCGCTCCACCCGGGCAATGTCTCGTAAACCGGTCTCAAATTCTCGTAGTCCACTGCATCGATGGGGTTGGCCACTGTCTCACCCGAGTCATTGGTATAGCCCACGCAAACAGAGATTTCCTCCAACCCGTCCAACACGTCAAGCTTGGTCAGGCAAAGGCCCGACAACGAGTTGATATTCACCGCCGTGCGCAACGCCACGGCGTCGAACCAGCCGCAACGTCGAGGGCGCCCGGTCGTGGCGCCAAATTCGTGTCCCCGCTCCGCCAGCCGGAGGCCGATCTCATCAAATAGCTCGGTGGGGAAAGGTCCGGAGCCCACCCGCGTGGTATAGGCCTTCGTGATACCGAGCACATAGTCCAAAAACAGTGGGCCAAATCCTGACCCGGTCGCGGTACCACCCGCCGTCGTATTGGAACTCGTCACAAACGGGTAGGTGCCATGATCGATGTCGAGCAAAGAACCCTGGGCACCCTCGAACAACAGGCGCGCCTGCGTCTTACGGTACTCATGAAGCAGTGAAGTGACGTCCGCCATCATCGGCATCAGGCGCTCGCCGTGGGCCAGCGCCTCGTCCAGCACCGCTGACAACTCAAGCGTGGCCACACCGTAATAGTGCGCCAGAACATGGTTGTGATAATCCAGCACTTCTTCAAGCGACCTAGCGAACCGTGAGGCGTCGCGCAAGTCGCCCAGTCGGAGCGCCCTGCGCGCCGCCTTGTCTTCATAGCAGGGGCCAATACCGCGGCCCGTCGTCCCGATCTTGTTCTCGCCCCGCCGTGCCTCTCGGGCCTGATCAAGCGCCACATGGTAGGGCAGGATCAAAGGACAGGCGGCCGAGATCTTCAGCCGGTCCTGCACCGGCACACCGCTGGTTTCCAGCGTATCGATCTCCTTGAGCAATGCCTCAGGCGAGAGCACCACACCATTACCGATCAAACATTGCACCCCCGCGCGCAGCACACCCGACGGAATCAGATGCAACACGGTCTTTTCCCCGCCTATCACCAAGGTATGGCCAGCATTGTGTCCACCCTGAAAGCGCACCACCGCATCGGCCTGCTCGGTCAGCAAATCAACGATCTTGCCCTTACCCTCATCGCCCCACTGGGTGCCGAGAATGACCACGTTATGACTCACGAGGCGCTGCTCCCTTCGATAATCCACTCTCCGTCTCTCAAGACCAGTCGCTCCACATCAGGTAAATCGACACCGGGGGCAACATCCATCACCACTGTGCGGCCGGCCGATCGCAACGCAGTCACGGCAGCCCTGAGCCCGGCATCATCGGACTGCGGCGCTATCACCGGTGCGTCGGTGGTCTCATTCTGCTGCACATCATCGATCAAAGCCTTGAGGTCTATCGCAAACCCCGTGGCCGGCCGGTCACGGCCAAAGACAGCGCCAATGTTGTCGTAACGCCCTCCTTTGGCGACCGCTGACCCGCGGCCCTCCAGATAGACAGCAAACACCAACCCCGTGTGGTATCGAAAGCCACGAAGCTCCGTGAGATCCACGTACACACCGACGTCAGGAAATGCCCGCTGCACCCCGGCCAGCACCGTATCGAGCTGATCGAGCGCCGCCATCACGGCCGGTTCGTCGGGAAACGCCGCCCGGGCCGAGGCCAGCACATCAGGGGAGCCGTGTAGCGATACCAGGCGCGCCAATCGCTCAGCCTCTCTCGCAGGTAATGAAGCAGACAACCGCTCGATGTCGGGAGTCGACTTTCTTTGCAGCGCATCGAATACCTGATTTTCCAGCTCGGGGTCGAGACCGGCGTCGGAGAACAGTGCATCGTAGATACCGATGTGGCCGATATCGAGGGTGAGAGGACGACTGACGCCGGCGCACTCAAATGTAGTCAGCATCAGACCAATGATTTCGCTGTCGGCCTCGATAGCGCTACTGCCAAACAGTTCTGCGCCCAGTTGAATCGGTGCCCGTCCGCTGATCACAGACTGCGCGGTGCTTTGCAGCGTCGACCCGGCGTAGCAAAGCCGTGTCACGCCCTCCTCGGCCAAACTATGCGCATCCATTCGGGCTGTCTGCGGCGTGATGTCGGCTCTAACACCGAGCATTCGGCCGCTCATCTGATCGGTGAACTTGCAGGTCACCACATCGAGATCAGCACCCAGGCCGATGAGCAGCGAGTCAGTAAATTCGACCAACGGCGGGATGACATAGCGGTAACCCCACGTGGCACATTGGTCCAGCAGGCGGCGTCGGAGGGCTTCCAGCTGTCCCGCGCGTTCGGGCAACAGCTCGTCAATACCCTCTGGCAAAAGCCAGCGATTTTCAGTGCTCATCGTGTTTTTCCGTCAGGATGTGGTGCCGCAGAAAGCGCTCACACGGAGAATAACACAGGGGGGATCGGGTAAAGAGCGGGCGCGCAGTGCGCGCCCAACTATTTACGATCGGATCATTCGTCGGGTTCGGCGTTACGCAGGTATTGGAAAAACTGACTGTCAGGCTGCAACAGCATGACGTCACCACCCGCATTAAAGGTCTCGCGGTAAGCCTGCAAGCTGCGAGTAAAAGAGTAGAACTCAGAATCCTGATTGAAGGCTTCAGCATAGATACGAGTTGCCTCGGCATCTCCGTTACCGCGGATAATTTCAGCATCGCGGAAGGCGTTGGCTTCGATCACCGTCACCTCACGATCAGCAGCTGCGCGGATACCTTCAGCCAATTCCTTACCCTCCGAGCGTAGCTCACGGGCCTCTTTTTCCCGCTCAGCGTTCATTCGGCGATAGACCGACTCCGACACGTCTGGAGGCAGGTCAATTTTTTTCACCCGCACGTCTATCACCTCCACGCCCAGCTCCTCGTTGGCCAGCTCATTGAGCTGGGAGGTAATGGCTTGCATCAATTCATCGCGTTGCCCAGAGACAACCTCCTGAACCGTCCGCACTGCGACCTGATTTCGGAGGCCGTCGTTAATCCGCTGGGAAAGCAGGCCCGCAGCGCGGTTTTCCTCACCATTGGTTGCGGTGTAGTACTTGGCCGTGTCAGTGACGCGGAACTTGGCATAAGAATCGACGATCAGCGCTTTCTTCTCTTGGGTAAAGAACCGCTCCGGACTGCTGTCCACTGTGAGAATACGGCCGTCGAACTTGCGGACACTGTTCACAAACGGGACCTTAACGTGAATGCCCGGTTGGAGGTCAGGATCGACCACCTCACCAAACTTCAACAAAACGCCGCGCTGAGTTTCGCGAATCACATAGAGGCTGTTCGATAACACCACCAGAACGATAGCGATCAGAACACCTACCAAGGTTTGTCTCGTCATGATCAACGCCCTCCCCGTCTTGCTGCGGCCGCGTCGAGATCTCTGCGCAGCTGCTCGGTCACTTGGTCAACGATTTCGCGCATGTCGCGCTCATTGACCCCAGCGCGGGCGGCAGTGGCACTGCGCGGCTGCCCTGCGTTTGGCACCATCTTATCCAGCGGCAAGTAGAGGACATTATTACCGCCGTCCACGTCGACCATCACTTTATTAGTATTGGCAAACACCGTTTGCACCGTATCAAGGTATAGGCGTTCACGGGTCACGTCGGGCGCCTTCTCGTACTCGGCCAGCAATTGCTCAAACCGCTGCGCCTCGCCATCTGCACGCGCAATCACCTGATCCCGATAAGCGTTTGATTCCTCCATCACGCGCTGTGCGCGACCGCGCGCCTCAGGCACGATGCCATTCGCATAGGACTGAGCCTCGTTCTTGACTCGTTCTTCGTCTTCCCGCGCTTTGATCACGTCATCAAAGGCCCCTTGCACCTGCGCAGGCGGCTTGGATTCATCAATGTTAATCGTGGAAACGCGAATGCCTGTGGTGTAGTCGTTAAGATACTGCTGAAGGCGGCCACGCACATCAAAGCCAATCGCTGCACGACCCTCGGTCAACACCAGATCCATAGTCGTATCACCGACGACATGTCGGAGCGCACTCTGCGCAGCGTGTTGCAACGACACTTCAGGATCGCGCACCTGCAACACAAAGTCCTTCGGACTGTCGATCACATACTGTACCGACATGCTGACCTCAACGATGTTCTCGTCTTGAGTCAGCATGACCTCGCGCAGACCCGCTGCCCGCACCTTGGTCGTGTTGACCTTGATCACTTCATCAACCAGCGGCGGATTCCATTGCAGACCGGGCGTCAACGTAGAGTGGTACTCACCAAAGCGCAGCACCACAGCCCGCTCCTGTTCGTCGAGCTGATAGAAGCCCATGAGGCCCCACACCAACAACACTCCTCCCAGCACCATGCCGAGCAGGGCGCCTGACAGCCCGCCTTTTGCCGGGCCGCTTCCACCGCGACCACCGCCGAACATGCCTGATAGTCGCTGCTGAAGCTTTTTGAACGCCTCATCCAGATCCGGCGGGCCCTGATTGCCTCCGCCCCACGGGTCGCGGGGGCCTTTATTGCCACCCCCGGGCTCATTCCATGACATAAGTCGATTCCTCATCAAAAGGCCGGATAGTCTAACAAACCCGGAGACCACTTCGGGGCTTTGTTCTGCGTATCGGACAGAACGCTCGGAACCCCTTTTTTCAAAGGGATTCTCCTCCACTTCGCGGGGTCACCCGCACTTAACGCTCATCCCCTAATTCGGCTCAAAACGGATCGCGGCGTTTCCGCACCCATGCCACCTTGAACCGAGTCGCGCGATCACACCCACGGTGGCACCTGCTGGGCACTCAAGTATTCAATCGCCGCCAATCCGCCAGAGGCAGGCGCACATGTAAACGGCTACTTCCGTCCGGTTGCCACTCCTCCGTGCACACTGCACCCATCTCGTAGAGGGCCGCGCGCAATCGCGCCCGTTGCGGGTCCAACGTGATCTCTTCATCAAACAGCGTGACCGAGAGGCGCTCGCGGATGGCGTCAAAGAGCAGATCGACTCCCTCTCCGGTCACAGCAGACAAGTAGACGGCTGTCGGCGTCCCGCTTTCGTTGCGCAGGATGCGAGGGGGTTGCTCGAGTAAGTCCAGCTTGTTGAACACCACCAGTTGCGGCAAGCCATCGGCCTGTATCTCGCCCAGCACTGCCTCAACATCGGCCATCAGTTCATCACGGTTGTTCGCGGAAACATCCACCACATGGAGCAACAGGCTCGCATTGGCGGTTTCTTCAAGAGTGGCCTTGAACGCCTCCACCAACGTCGTCGGCAAATCAGAGATAAATCCCACGGTATCGGCAAACAGCACCGGCCCAAGATGCTCTATGTCGACCCTCGCCAGGGTGGGATCGAGTGTGGCAAACAATTTATCGGCGGCGTACACCTCAGAGGTCGTAATACGGTTGAACAGCGTCGATTTCCCCGCATTGGTGTAACCCACCAATGACAACACTGGCAGCTCCGCGCGGCGCCGGGCGCGTCGGCTTTGTTCGCGTTGATTGCGGACCCGTTCCAGCCGCGACTGGATCGACTTGATACGAGCACGCAACAACCGTCGGTCTGTCTCCAGCTGCGTTTCACCCGGGCCACGCAAACCAATGCCGCCCTTCTGGCGCTCTAGGTGAGTCCACCCTCTAATCAGACGCGTGCTCATATGGCTCAGTTGCGCTAGCTCCACCTGCAGCTTGCCTTCGTGGGTGCGCGCACGCTGTGCAAAAATATCGAGGATCAAACCAGTGCGCGCCAGCACTCGGCATGACAACGTGCTCTCCAAATTGCGCTCCTGGCTCGGGCTCAGTGCATGGTTGAAGATCACGAGCTCTGCCTCGTGGGTTTCGCAGGCCCGGGCGATCTCATCAAGCTTGCCCTCACCCACAAAGGTCCGCGCATGCGGAGCTGACCGAGAGCCGGTAATGGTGGCCACCGGATCACCGCCCGCAGATGCGACCAGTTCTTCAAACTCCAGCAGGCTGAGATCACGCTCGGCCCCAGCAAGCTGCAGCTGCACGAGTACAGCGCGCTCCCCGCCCTGATAACGCTCAAAGAACATGAAAAACTAGATGCGCCTCCGAGGAAGCGCCGGGTGGTTACTCTTCAGCTGGCGCCTCGCCATCAGCAGCAGGCAGACGCACATTGCGCGCCGGCACGACTGTCGAAATAGCGTGCTTGTAAACCATCTGAGAGACGGTGTTTTTCAACAACACCACAAACTGGTCGAAGGATTCGATCTGTCCCTGCAGCTTTATGCCGTTTACAAGATAGATCGAGACGGGAACCCGTTCCTTCCGCAAAGCGTTGAGGTAAGGGTCTTGTAGCGTATGCCCTTTTGACATGGTTACTCCTTAGTATCACTGTCAAAATCATGGCGCTCTTAACGAGAAGCGCATTACGGTCGCCAATGCACTTGAACACGTTAGTAAAAGTACTAGCGACAAAAAACTCCACCGAAGTGGAGTGTCTATATTCTACTACGATCTTAGCGTCAGCTGAAAGTTCCGCATGAGCCCCTGAAGGCGGCCAAACCAGATACCGTCCGCTGGAGCTGACTCCCCGTAATCGCTGAATTCAGAGGCGTCTAAGGCCGAATCGGGTCCGCGGGTCAGCTGACCTGCCTCATCCGTCCAGATCCAGGTCAAATCAGGCCAGCCCCGCAGCCAGGTCAGCTGTCGCTTTGCGAGCTGCCGGGTCGCAGCCAGCACTTTTTCACGACAGGTAGCGAGGTCGATCTCACCCTCAAGGTAGGACCATACCTGCCGATAACCCACTGCCCGAATAGCGGGCAAATCGGTATGCAAGCCCTCTTGCTCAAAAAGGCGGGTGACCTCTGTCACTAATCCCGCATCAAACATGGCGTCCAGTCGGCTGGCGATTCGCGCATGCAAGACGGCGCGATCCTCGGGGCAAAGGGCAATACATTCATAGTCGTCTGATACGGGGGCGGGGTTTCCCTGCTGCCATTCACTCAGCGGTGTGCCGGTACCGCGGTAAACCTCCAGTGCGCGGCAGATCCGCTGACTGTGATTGGGGTGTAATCGACCGGCGGTCTGGGGGTCGACTTCACTGAGTTGCTGATGCAGAGCCGGCCAGCCAGACCGCTGTGCCTCAGCCTCGATGTCAGCGCGTATTGCCGGGTCAATAGCGGGGATGTCGTCGAGCCCCTGAATGAGCGCCCGAAAGTACAGCATGCTGCCGCCGACCAGAATGGGGCGCCGCCCTCTCCCCCGAATCTCGTCAATACACTGTTTGGCATCGCTCGCGAAATCGGCAGCGGTGTAGGGATCATCAGGTTCCCGCATATGAACGAGATGATGCGGATAGTCCGGTTTGGCAGCGCCGATCGAAAGGCCGCGATACACCAAAGCCGAATCCACGCTGATCAGCTCGGCGTCAAAGGCCTCGGCGAGCCGCTCGGCCAATGCCGACTTGCCCGACGCGGTGGGGCCCATCAAGGCCAACACGGGTTCGGTCACGATCAGCGTCCGCGCAGAAACAGTTTGTCCAGATCTGCCATACCCAGGTGCACCCAGGTGGGCCGACCATGGTTGCACTGCCCGGATCGCTCCGTCTCTTCCATATCGCGCAAAAGTGCATTCATCTCAGGCAACGTCAAACGGCGATTGGCGCGCACCGAACCGTGACAGGCCATGGTCGAAAGCAACTCATCGAGTGAGCTGGCAATACGGTCACTGGTGCCGAACTCGAGAAGGTCAGACAGCACGTCGCGCACCAACGCTTCCGCATCGGCATCTTTGAGCGGCGCAGGAAGCTCTCGGCAGACCACCGCTTCCTCGCCGACCGCTTCAACCAACACGCCCAGCGACGCCAACTCTTCAGCCTGCTCAGCGGCAATCGCCGCCTCTCTATTCGATACGGCGAGCGTAATGGGCACTAGCAACGGCTGGCGCGTGATGCCGGCACCCTCTCTCGCCTGTTTCAACCTTTCATAGGTAATTCTCTCGTGCGCCGCGTGCATATCGACCAGCACCATCCCGTGCTGATTCTCGGCAAGGATGTACACACCATGAAGCTGCGCCACGGCAAACCCCAGCGGCGGAATCTCGGCAGATGGGTCACTGAACTCTGGCTGGGGCGCATTGCTCGCCCGCAGCAGCGTCGGCGAGGCATACCCAGAGCCCACCGTGCCAAACTGCCCGCGGTCGCCGCCCGCGCCGCTGATTGACCCCCCAAGCTGCCCTGAAAATGCAGCGGGTAATCCGCCAGGCGACAGCCCCATGGTGGATTGATGGGCGGCCGACTGGATCATTTCCGCCGCAGCCGGCGACTGGCTTTGGCCCGGTCTGACATCTGCCAGCGCCCGGGACAATGTGCCGAATAAAAAGTCGTGCACCCCGCGGCTATCGCGGAACCGCACCTCGTGCTTGGTCGGATGCACATTCACATCAACGCCCGCCGGATCCAGCTCAAGAAACAAGACAAAAGCCGGGTGACGACCATGAAACAGCACATCGCGATAGGCC